>JAHEEH010000159.1 GCA_024640835.1 Bacteroidota bacterium | reverse complement strand
CTCCCGGACAGGGCATGCCGCAGGACCAGGTTCTATTCGCGGCCAGGGACGTGGGGTACAGCGAGCTGCATCTCTTTCTGAAGAGCCTGGAGCGGCACGGCCTGCTGCAGCGGATCGTCCTGGTGTGTCCGGGGCATTTCTTCGCCGTGCATCCCGAACCCAGGCCGGCGCACATCGACGACGATTTCGCGGATCCGTCGCGCACGGTGGACCGGGTCGTCGACTGGGTTCGTGAGAACGGGGGAGCGTTCCGCGGGATGATCGGCGTGGACGAGGATCTCCAGTTCGGACTTTCGCGCGATCTGGCCGCCCGCCTGGGCATCCCCTTCTTCGGTGAGGCGTCCTGCGTCCGGGCCTCCAACAAGTTCGTCCAGAAGGCCGCCTTCCGACGCCAGGGCGTGCCGACGTCGCCGTTCGCGCTGTCGAGCGATCCGGACGTGGCGGACCGGGTGGGCTTCCCGTGCGTCGTAAAAGCCGTCACGAGTTACGCCAGCCAGTACATGGGGCGGTGTGACGACCGCGCACGGCTCGCCGACCTGCTCGAGCGGCTGCGCACGGCTGCGCACGAAGCGCACGACGATCCCCGATTCGCGACCCAGGAGGTCGATCTCGGGGACGGTCGTCGCCTGCTCGATCCCCGGAGGGAATTCCTCGTGGAGCGGTTCGTCCGGGGAGAGGAGTACAGCTGCGACTTCCTGGCCGACCGGGACGGCGTGCAGGTCGTCCGCGTGGCCCGGAAGGTCCAGGGCTCGAGCTTCGGGTTCTTCGACGGCGCGATCCTCCTGGGGCTTCGGGAGATCGAGGCATGCGGCGTCGGCCTGGAACGCCTGGCCGCGGTCTGCCGTCGGATCGCCCTCGCGCTGGATATCGACGCAGGGGTCTGCATGGTGGATTTCCGGGTCCAGGACGGCGAGATCGTGGTGCTCGAATCGTCGATTCGGCCGGGACTGAGCGCGACCAATCACCTCGTGTACGAACTTTACGGATACACGCCGCTGGCCCTCCTGGCGATGATGCTCCTGGGTGAGGCGCCGGAGGTGCGGATCCCGGAATCCGGTGCCGCGGTCGTGTACCTGAACGCGGCTCATCGGGACTGGAGCGACGCGGACGTGGAGGCCCTGCGCCGCCGCCACGGGCAGGACCGCGTCTACGTGTACGACCGGTCCGAGGAGGCCGGGCCCGTTCCGGAGAACGATCCGTCCGCGCTCCTGCGCGGATACGTCGTCACCACGGAGGTCGACGGTCTGGCCTGGACGGCCGTCACCGAGCGCGCGATCGGAGGACTGGATCCCCACTAATCGGACGACCGAATGACCGAGCTGACCGCAACCGAGAGGGAGATCCTCGACGCCGCACGGGAGTCCGTGCCGGTGGACGACGAATCGGCGTTTCGCGCCGCCGTCGATTCCGTGGACCGCGACCTGCTCCTGCAGAGCGCGGCACGCTACGGGACGCCACAGTACTTCCTGGACGTGGACGCGCTCCGGGAGCGGGCCCGGACGTTCGCCGATACCATGAAACGGCACGTTCCGGGTACGGCGTGCTGCTATGCGTTCAAGTGCAACGATCTCCCGGCCCTCACGGGTGCACTGAGGGACGAGGGCTTCCACGCCGACGTCGCGGGCCTCTTCGAGCTCGATCTCGCGCTCCGGCAGGGTTTCGACCGGATCCTGTTCTCCGGCCCCGGCAAGACCGGGCGGGAGCTCGCCCTGGCCGCGCGGAATGCGGAGCGCGTGATCGTCAACCTGGACAACCTGGACGAAATCGACCTGCTCGGCTCGCTGGTGCCGCCGGGCGTATCCGTCCCGGTCGGGTTCCGGGTCAACACGGCGACCGCGAAGGGGGGCACCTGGTGGAAATTCGGATTCGACCTCGAGGAATTGGCGGAGGCCATCCGCCGCGTGGACGCCTGCCCGGGCCTCGAGTGGACCGGGGTCCATTTCCACGGGAGCTGGAACAAGACCCCGGAGGGATACGTGGCGCAGATCGAGCGGATTGCGGCATGGCTCGGGGCGAACGTGCCTGCCGAGCGACTCCGCTCGCTTCGGTTCTTCGACGTGGGCGGAGGATTCTACCCCGAAGACCAGGCGCTGCTGCTCCAGTCGGAAGACCGCGGCATGCTCCTCGACATGGTCGGGAGGCGGACCAGCCGGCGGGCCGATGCCTTTCGCGAGGCCGGAATCGATCCGTACGGCTTCCACGTCACGCCAGTCCGTCCCCTCGCGGAGTTCGCCGAGGCCATCGGGGACGCCGTGCGGCAGCACGTGCTGCCGCTCATTCCGGGGGCGACCATCTACTTCGAGCCGGGACGCTACATCGCCACCTTCTCCACGACCATCCTGCTGAGGGCCATGGCCGTGAAGCGGCACGGCGTCATCGTGGACGGCGGCATCAACATGCTGGGGGACTACAAGCTGGCCGAATACTCGTTCGCCCCGGTGGTGAACCTGTCCCGCCCCTCGCCCGCGCTGCGCCGGCGGGTGATCTGCGGCTCCCTGTGCGACCCCGCGGATCTGTGGGGATACTCGCACTACGGAGACGAGCTGAAGAAGGGCGACCTCGTCGCGGTCCTGCACCAGGGGGCGTACACGTTCTCGGGCGCATGGCGCTTCATCAAGTCTGTGCCGGCCTACGTGGCCGCTGCGGCCGGGGAGCTGACCGTCGCCCGCGAGGAAGAGACCTTCGACGTCCGCTATTCGGGCTGCAGGCTGTAAGCGGCCGGGGGATACCCGGCGGGCTTACATCGTCTCCCCGGCGTTCAGGAATTCCCGGAGCACGTAGTGCAGGATCCCACCGTTGCGGTAGTAGTCGACCTCCACCGGCGTGTCGATGCGGCACACGGTCCGGAACGTGATCGACGAGCCGTCCGCGCGCGTCGCGGTCACCACGACGTCCTGTCCCGCCACCAGCGAGTCATCCACCGGAATCGTGAACGCTTCCGTTCCGTCCAGGCCCAGCGAATCGGCCGATTCGCCGTTCGCGTACTGGAGCGGCAGGACGCCCATGCCGATGAGGTTGGACCGATGAATCCGCTCGAAGCTCTCGGCGATCACGGCCCGGACCCCCAGGAGGAGGGTCCCCTTGGCTGCCCAGTCGCGGGACGACCCCATGCCGTAGTCCTTGCCCGCAAGCACCACGAGCGGCGTTCCGTCGACCGCGTAGCGCATGGCGGCGTCGTAGATCGCCATCGTCTCGCCCGTCGGGAAATAGCGGGTGATGCCCCCCTCGAGCCCCCCCACGAGGTGGTTCTTGATACGGATGTTGGCGAACGTGCCCCGCATCATCACCTCGTGGTTGCCCCGCCGTGATCCGTAGGAGTTGAAGTCCAGGTATTTTACGTCGTTCGCGAGGAGGTACCGGGCGGCCGGGCTGTCCGGTGCTATGGAGCCGGCCGGCGAGATATGGTCGGTGGTGGTCGAGTCACCCACCTTCACGAGGACCCGCGCGGTCGGGATGGCGCCGATCTCGGGGGTCTCCCGCGTGAGGTCCTGGAAGAACGGCGGTTCCTGGACGTACGTGGACCGGGCATTCCACTCGTAGATGGAGCCCTCCGGGATCTCGATGGCGTTCCAGTCCTCGTTCGAGTCCTCGATGCCGTCGTACTCCCTGCGGAACTGCTCCGGCTTGACGGCACTCGCCACGGCATCGCGAACCTCGTCGTTCGACGGCCAGAGGTCGCGAAGGTATACCGGTTTGCCGGACGGGTCGTGGCCGATCGGATCCCGAGAGAGGTCGATGTCCACGGTGCCCGCGAGGGCAAAAGCCACGACCAGCGGGGGAGAGGCGAGGAAGTTGGCCTGCACCTGCTGGTGGATCCGCCCCTCGAAGTTGCGGTTTCCCGACAGGACGCCGGCGACCACGAGGTCGCCCTCCCGGATGGCCTTCGAAACGGCCTCGGGCAGCGGACCCGAATTGCCGATGCAGGTGGTGCATCCATAGCCCACCAGGTTGAACCCGAGCCGGTCCAGGTACGGCCACAGGCCCGCCTCCTGCAGGTAATCCGTGACCACCTTGGACCCCGGGGCGAGGGAGGTCTTGACGTGCGGCTTCACGCGAAGGCCCCGCTCGACGGCCTTCTTCGCGACGAGGCCGGCGCCGAGCATGACCGACGGGTTCGACGTATTCGTGCAGCTGGTGATCGCGGCGATCGCGACGTCCCCCATCGCCAGCCGCTGAAGGGAGCCCTCCGCGTCGGTGAAGGCCGCCTGGCGATCCACGGCGTCGGCGGGCAGTCCGAATCCCTTCGGGCCGACCGGGGCCGAGAGCGAGGAACGAAACGCCTGGCCCACCGCCTCGAGATCGATCCGGTCCTGGGGACGCTTCGGGCCCGAAAGGCTGGGCCGGACGCTTGCGAGATCCAGTTCGAGCACGTCGCGGAATTCCGGCTCCGGCGTGTCGTCGGTCCGGAAGAGACCCTGGAGCTTCGCGTACCGGGACACGGCCTCCACGAGCGCGGCGTCTCGCCCGGTCCGCGTCAGGAAGTCGAGCGTCTCCTGGTCGATGGGGAAGAAGCCCATCGTCGCGCCGTACTCGGGCGCCATGTTGGCGATCGTGGCTCGGTCCGGCACCGCCATGCTCGAGATGCCCGGCCCGAAGAACTCCACGAACTTCCCGACGACTCCGTACGAACGCAGCGTCTGGGTGACCGTCAGGACGAGGTCGGTCGCCGTCGCTCCCTCCGGGAGACGTCCCTTGACGCGGAAGCCGATCACTTCCGGCATCAGCATGTAGATCGGCTGTCCGAGCATGACGGCCTCGGCCTCGATGCCGCCGACGCCCCAGCCCACCACGCCCAGGCCGTCGATCATCGTCGTATGACTGTCCGTTCCGACGAGTGAATCCGGATACCAGGCGATCGATCCGTCCTCCTCCGCCCGACTCCAGACGCAGCGGGCCAGGTATTCGAGATTGACCTGGTGGCAGATGCCCGAGGCGGGCGGCACGACGCGGAAGTTGTCGAACGCCTGGCGGCCCCAGCGCAGGAACTGGTATCGCTCCAGGTTGCGCTCGAATTCCTTCTCCGCGTTGAGGAAGAGGGCTGCCGCCGACCCGTATTCGTCCACCTGCACCGAGTGGTCGATCACCAGGTCGACGGGCACGCGGGGGTTGATCGATTCGGGGCTCCCACCGAGTCGCGCCATGGCCGATCGCATGGCCGCGAGGTCGACCACGGCCGGCACGCCCGTGAAGTCCTGCAGGAGGACGCGGGCCGGCATGAACGGAATCTCCTCGCGAGCCGGCGCCTTGGGATCGTAGTCGGCCAGCATGGCCACGTGGTCCCGCGTGTACACGTAGTCGTCGCAATGGCGCAGCACCGACTCGAGCAGGACCTTGATGGAGAACGGAAGGCGGTCGATGTTCCGGAATCCGTGATCGACCAGGCGGTCCAGCCGGTAGACGGTGCCGGTGCCGGTGCCGGTGTCGAACGTGTCGCGGGCACCGAAGAGGTCGAGCTTGCTCATGGTCGTGCGGGTCGGGTCGGGTTCGATTCAGGCAGGCGGTACGGAGCCGCCGACGCCGGTCCTCAAGATACCTTTCGGGTCCGGACATTGTGT
>JAHEEH010000158.1 GCA_024640835.1 Bacteroidota bacterium | reverse complement strand
TATGCGTCGCCCCTCCGGCGCGATTCCGTCCTACGAGCGCGCGGTGAAACTGGACCCGACGAACCGGGACCTGCACCTGAAGCTCGCGCAGGCACAGATCGTGAGCGGCGACACCGTGGGCGCCGAAACCACGCTTCGACGCCTGCTGGCCCGGTTCCCGGACGAGGTGCGGGCCCAGCGCGCCCTCGACCTGCTCGGCCCTGGAGGCCGGTGAGCGGGCAATCCAGGCGGCCAGTCCCTAACTTCATCAAAACCGACCCCTTGCAGCGCATGCGTAAGCTCGTTGCGGCCCTCGTGAGTACCGCGACCGTCGTGCTGGTCGCGGTATCGCTTCGCGCAGGCCCCGAGGCTCCGCCTCCGCCGGACGGCGCCACCTTCCAGTCGCAGGATGCCTTCGGCATCGTGTCCGGCGTCTACGAGACCGTGCGGCGAACCGTGCGCAGGAACGAGACCCTTTCCGATCTCCTCGCGCCGTTCAACGTCTCGGCGGAGGACATCACGCTGCTCGCGGCCGAGGCCCGGCCCGTCTTCGATGTCCGCCGGATCCGACCCGGTCGGGAACTCGTGGTGTACCATGCCGACGACTCGCTCCAGACCGCCCGTCTCGCGGTCTACGAGGAGGACGCCGTCTCCTACGTGGTGTTCGACCTGCGGGACAGCGTCTCCGTCCGCCGGGGCACCCGCCCGGTCCAGACGGTCGTGAGAACGGTGTCCGGCACCGTGGACGGCAGCCTGTACGAATCCCTGACCGACCAGGGCGTGAACGCTCTTCTCGCGGGCCGCCTGGCCGAGGTCTACGCGTGGGAAATCGACTTCTACAGGCTGCAGAAGGGGGACGCGTACACGGTCGCGTTCGAGGAACGATTCGTGGAACAGCAGTCCATCGGCATCGGGCGAGTGCTGTCCGCCCATTTCCATCATGGCGGCCGCCTGTTCAAGGCCTATCTCTACGAACGCGAATCGGGGTCGGAGTATTTCGACGAGGAAGGCAACAGCCTCCGCAAGGCGTTCCTCGCCGCTCCCGTCGAGTACTCCCGCATCAGCTCGCGCTACAATCCCAGGCGATTCCATCCGGTCCAGAAACGATACAAGGCGCATCTCGGGACGGACTACGCGGCACCCTACGGAACGCCGATCCGGGCGACGGGCGACGGAGTCGTGGCCGAGGCGTCGTACACCGGCGGGAACGGCCGGTACGTGAAGATCCGCCACAACGGCACCTACACGACAGCCTACCTGCACATGTCCCGCATCGCCTCGGGAATGCGTCCTGGGGTTGCCGTCGCGCAGGGCCAGGTGATCGGTTTCGTCGGCTCGACCGGCCTCGCCACCGGGAACCACGTCTGCTACCGGTTCTGGAAGAACGGGAGCCAGGTCGACCCGCTCCGCGAAGACTTCCCGTCGGTCGAACCGCTTCCCGAGTCCGAGTTTCCGGCATTCTCCGAGACCCGGGACCTGTGGGAGCGGCATTTCGCCGCCCCGGATGCCCGGATCGGCCCCGCCGTAGCCGTCGCGCCCTGACGGGTCTCAGCGTCCCCGGCGTCGCTCCTCGACGGCCAGTTCGGCGTCCGACGAGTGCTCTCCGATCGTGATCCGGACCGTGTACGTGCCCGGCTTGAGGTACGTCTTCCCGTCATCGGCCGGCTTGACCAGCGAATCCGCCGCGACGGAGAGATCGTACTCGACGAAGTTGAGGCCCCGGGCCGCCTCATGCGGGAGCTCCGCCAGCACATTCCCGTCCCGGTCGAGGATGCGGATTCCGGCCGATCCCCCGGACCCGGACCAGAAGGCCAGATCGACGGATGGACCGTAGGCATCCCTCCACGACGCCCCCTTCGCGCCCCAGCGCTCGCTCCACGTCACCGGGTCGATGTCGAAGGCGTGCACGGGGCGCTCGACCATTTCGGGAGTCAGTTGTTCGATGAGTTCGAGGTCGGCGATCCAGATGCTCCGGCCGTGCGTGCCCACCACCAGGTCACGCTCCCGTTCCTGCACCTTGATGTCGTGCACCGGAACCGACGGCATCCCCCCGTCCATCGCCATCCAGGTCCGCCCCCGGTCCAGCGTCAGATACACGGCGTGATCGGTCCCCACGTACAGGATGTTTTCGTCGGTCGGATCCTCGGTAACCACGTTCACGGGCTCCTCGGGCAGTCCCGCATCGATCCGGGTCCAGTTCCTGCCGTAGTCGTCGGACCGGAAGAGGTAGGGCTTGAAATGGTCCCACCGGTATCCGTTCAGCGACACGTAGACCCGTCCCTCGGAATGCCGGGAGGCCTCGACGCGGCTGACCCACAGGTCCTGCGGCAGCTTGTCCGAGATGCGCTCCCAGTTGAATCCACCGTCGCGGGAGACGTGCACGAGCCCGTCGTCCGATCCGACGTACAGCAGGCCGAATCGGAGTGGCGACTCGTCGATCGTCGTCAGCGTACCGTACGGGACGTCGCCGGCGCGCCCTCCCTTCGTCAGGTCGTCCGAGATCGGCTCCATCGTCTCGCCGCGGTCCATCGACCGGTACAGCCTGTTGGCCCCGAAGTAGAGGATGTCCTGGTTGTGCCGGGACAGGTGGATGGGGGACTGCCAGTTGAACCGCAGCGGCCGCTCGCCGAGGTCGTGCTGGGGGCGAATGGACGTTCGTTTGCCCGTCGACCGGTCAAGGCGCGCGTAGAATCCGAACTGTGATCCCGAGTAGACGACATCGTTGGTGCGCGTATCCACCTCCACCTGCATGCCGTCGCCCCCGTTGATCCGGTCGTACGGATAGCGCCCGCCGTCGTACCAGTCGTACGACGCCTCGTACGAACTCGGCCCCATCCAGACCCCGTTGTCCTGCAGGCCGCCGTACACGTTGTACGGCTCGGCCTCGTCCAGCTGGATGGCGTAGAACTGCCCGACGGCGGGCGTATTGGCCTTGAACCAGGTCGCCCCGTCGTCCCAGGAGATGTTCACTCCTCCGTCGTTGCCCGCCACCAGGTGCCCGAGCCGGGCAGGATTCACCCAGAGGGCCTGGTGGTCGCCGTGCATGTTGGCCGCGTCGATGCTGGCCCAGGTGGCGCCTCCGTCGAGGACCGCAGGATCGGGACGCCGAGGATGTACAGACGGTCGGGCGTGTCCGGGGCGACGCGGATCTCCCCGAAATAGTAGCCATACGTGTTGTAGAGCCCGTCGATGAGCTCGTCGTGGGTCCTCCGCCATGTCCTCCCCGCGTCATCCGACCGGTAGACCTCCGCCCCGATGACGTCCGTGTCATAGAGCTGGGTATCCGCGTCTTCGAGAAACTCGACCAGCGCGATCGGCTCGATCCGACCGTCCCGGACCATCTCCCGGACCGTCTCGACATCGTATTTCTCCGGAAAGCCGTTGTCGCGCAGGTAGGTTTCCACCAGCGAGTCCGCAAGCGCCTCGAACTGGTCGGCGCTCATCCCGCGAAGGGCATCGCGGGTGAGGCCTTCCTCCTCCTCGTCCTCGTCCGGAGGCTGTCGGAACTGGTTGTCCACGATCGCCACGATCACCGAGGAATTGCCGGGCCAGATGTCGAGACCGATCCGTCCAACCCCTTCACCGGTCGGGAATCCGCTGCCCTCGACCGTCATGCGAGCCCACGACTCACCGCCGTCGCTCGACTTGAAGATCCCGGAACCCGCCCCGGATTCCACGAAGTTCCAGGACCTGCGCTCGCGATGCCACATGGCGGCATACAGCACGTCCGGGTTTCCGGGATCCGCAACGAGGTCGATCCCCCCCGTGTTGTCGTCCACGTACAGGACCTTGCGCCACGACACTCCGCCGTCGGTGGTCTTGAAGATACCGCGCTCGGCGGACGGACCGTACAATCGGCCAACGGCCGCCACCCACACCACGTCGGGGTTGTCCGGGTGCAGGACGATGCGCCCGGTGTGCTGCGTCGCGGCGAGCCCCCTGTGCTGCCAGGTGACCCCACCATCCGTGCTTCGATAGAGACCGTCGCCCGCATAGGAGCTTCTGCTCGAGTTCTTCTCCCCGGTCCCCACCCAGATGATGTCGCGCTCCCAGTCGATCGCGACGTCGCCGATGGTCATGACGGATTCGCGGTCGAAGAGGGGCTCGAAAGAGACGCCGTTGTTCTCCGTCTTCCAGAGACCACCCGACGCATAGGCCACGAAGAAATGGGTCGGGTCGTCCGGTCGAACGTCCAGATCGGCCACGCGGCCGCTCATGATGGTCGGGCCCACGTTGCGGAACGGTACGTTCGCGACCACGGAGGCCCTTCGGAGTGCGTCACGAGTGGTTGCGGCCTCGCTTCGGACCTCCGTCGAGGTGGCCTTCACGTCGGACGTCATGCGGGGCGTGTCCTGCCCGAATGCGGGATGACAGGCGAGCGCGAACAACAGGTAGAGGAGAGATCTGGACATGGCTCGATGCGTTGGTCGCGCGGAATCTACGGTCGCCACCCCATGGGTTCCGCCTCTGCAGGGGATTGCCCCACAAGCTCGCTGCCGTCCCGAATCCTACAGAATTGACATACCTGGGGGCTGAGACCTCCGCTCGGGATCGGTATAATCCTGTTCCGACCTGCATCGAACCAGAGAACACTCCTGCCATGCGCTCCTCCATCCTCCGCACGGGCCTTGTAGCCCTCTTCCTTGCGGCACTCACGCTCTCCTCCTTTGCCCAGACCGTCGGCGAGCCCGTGGACGAGGCCGCGGTCGCGGCCATTCGAAAGCACGGCATGGAGCTGAGCCGGCTCGAGGGCACGCTCCAGGTGATGAACGACGTCTATGGATCCCGCCTGACCGGCTCGCGCGAGCTGGACCAGGCGTGCGAGTGGGCGGCCGACGAGATGCGCGGCCTCGGGCTCGTCAACGTGGCCCTCGAGCCCTGGGGACCGTTCGGGCGTGGATGGACACTGAACGGATTCAGCATGTTCGCCCGCGGTGAGGCATTCTCCTTCCCCGTCCTCGCCTTCCCGAAGGCCTGGTCCGGACCCACCAACGGGAAGCAGACCGCCCGGGTCGTGATCGTGAACGCCGAGACGCCCGAGGATGTCGAGGCCATGGCCGACCAGATCCGTGGCAACGTCGTGCTGCTCGGAGACGAGCGCCCGGTCGACGAGCCGTTCGATCCCATCGCCACGCGGTACGACGACTCGGCCCTCCTCGAGATGGCCAACTGGACCCCGGATCCGAATCCGGAGGAGGGGGGCGGGCGCCGCTATGGCCCCGAGATGATGGAGCGGTTCCGCCGTCAGCGCGCCGTGCAGTCAGCGATCTTCGCCGCCGGACCGGCCGCGCTCATCGACGGCTCCAGCCGCGGCGAGTACGGCACCCTGTTCGTTTCCGCGGCGTCCGTGCCAACCCCGCCCGATGCACCGCCGTTCGGCGGCCGTGTCAGCGCCTATTCGATGGACAAGCCCGAGGTCATTCCCCAGTTCACGCTGGCCATCGAGCACTACAATCGGATCCACCGTCTGGTGAAGGGTGGGTACGACGTGACGCTCGATTTCGAACTGGCCGCCGAGTACTACGACGAGGACCCGATGGAATACAACGTCGTGGGCGAGATGCCCGGGACGGATCCGGAGATCGGT
>JAHEEH010000157.1 GCA_024640835.1 Bacteroidota bacterium | reverse complement strand
GACCTGGATGCGCTGGGCCAGGCGGAGGGGGAGAACTGGGTATGGAAGGGCGCGTCGTGCCTGTACCCTGACCAGGTCCACTGCATGGTGCACCTTTCCCGGGGCGGCGCCGACGCGACCGTCGACCGGGAATTCGACACGTCCGCGATGGCCTTCGTCGAGGGGGGCTTCGAGACGCCCGAAGCGAAGACCGATATCGGCTGGATCGACGAGAACACGCTGATGATCGGCTCCGATTTCGGAGAGGGGACCCGGACCGAGTCCGGGTACGCCCGCACCGTGCGCGAGTGGCGCAGGGGCGAGCCCCTCGAGTCGGCCGCGACCCTGTTCGAAGGCGCGCCGACCGACGTCGGCGTTTTCCCCTTCGTGGTCCACACGCCGGAGGGCCGCTACGACGGGGTGGTCCGGGCGGTGACCTTCTTCACGACCGAGTACTGGATCCGGTGGGACGGGGAACTGGTCAAGGCCGGGCTGCCCGACGACGCGCAGGTGGTGGGCATCTTCAGGGAGCGCCTCGTCTGGCAGCTGAAATCCGACTGGGAGGTCGATGGGACCGCCTACCCCCAGGGCGCGGTCCTCTCGGCCGAGGTGGGCTCCTTCCTGGACGGAGAGCACAACCTGATGGTCGTGTACGAGCCGGATGCCCGGTCGGCCGTGGTGGGTGTGGGCCTGACGAGGGAGCGCCTGCTCATCAACCAGCTGCGTGAAGTCCAGTCCCAACTGTACGGCTACACCCCGACCGAGGAGGGCTGGACCGAGGAGCGGATCGAGGTCCCCGAGCTCGGGACGATCTACCTGGGAAGCACCTCCGATTGGGACGACCAGTTCTTCTTCTACTACACCGGGTTTCTCACGCCGACCACCCTGTACCTCGTGGACGGGATGCGCGTCGAGGCCCTCCGCTCGGAACCTGCTTTCTTCGACGCCTCCGGTCTCGTGGTCGAGCAGATGGCGGCCGAGTCCAGGGACGGCACGCGCGTTCCGTACTACGTCGTCCGGCGCAGCGGGCTCGATGAGCCTCGCCCGACCCTGCTGAGCGCCTACGGCGGTTTCGAGATCCCGGTACTGCCCGGCTACGACGGCGTTATGGGCGCCGCGTGGCTCGAGCGCGGGGGCGTGTACGTGCTGGCCAACCTCCGCGGGGGCGGCGAGTTCGGGCCGGCGTGGCACCAGGCCGGTCTCAAGGAGAACCGGCAGCGGATCTACGACGACTTCGCCGCCGTCGCCGAGGACCTCATCGCACGCGGCATCACCACGCCCGACATGCTGGGCATCGAGGGTGGATCGAACGGGGGTCTTCTCGTGGGCGTCGCATTCACGCAGCGTCCGGACCTGTACCATGCCGTCGTGTGCGCCGTCCCGCTTCTCGACATGAAGCGGTACGACAAGCTCCTGGCCGGCGCGTCCTGGGTGGGAGAGTACGGGGATCCGGACATTCCCGAGGAATGGGCCTACATCCGGCAGTATTCGCCGTATCACAACGTGTTCGAGGACCGCGAATACCCGACCGTCTTCTTCAACACCTCCACGCGCGACGACCGCGTGCATCCGGGTCACGCGCGCAAGATGGTCGCACGGATGGAGGAACAGGGGCACCCCGTGCTCTACTGGGAGAACACGGAGGGCGGGCACGGCGCGGCGGTCACGAACGAGCAGCGCGCCTACCGCGAGGCCCTCGTGTACGCCTACCTCTATCGTCAGCTTTTCGGAGAGGACACACCCGGCTGACCGGGCAGGCCGAGCGGACCCCTCGTCATCGCCCGGACAAGCGGCATGCGCTGCCCGGCCGGTCGGTCACGGGACGCGTCCTACCGGCACGCGTGCGTACCGATGTTGTCGAAATCCGCGACCGCCCGGTCCTTCGTGGTATCGCTGTCGCTCCAGAGCGCGATGAGATCCGGGCGTGCGACCGAGCGCTTGTCGAACAGGCGACGGTAGTCCTCTGCCACGTTTCTCCGGACCCGGATCCACCCGTCGTTGCCCTCGACGCCCGACGACACGACGACGAGCTTCAGCGGCCCGAACGAAAGCTCGGTCCCGACGGGCAGCGCCGAGCTGTACGAGTACTTGATGCTCCGGGGCCGGCCCAGCCAGTCGCGCCCGAAGAAGACGTAGACGGCTGCCCCGGTATCGTTCGCCTTGTCCTCGCGTGCCCCGGCAGGAAGGTGCACGGCTCGCCAGTCCCACTCCAGGCACGGCTGTTCCTCGAGGGACCAGTTCGTGGGTGGATCGTTCGTGAACACGATCCTGTGCCAGGAATTGTCCACCGTGACCCGGACAAAGCGGTTTCCGTCTTCCTCCTGCACGAGGAAGCTCCGCCTCGCCGTCATCAGGTCCGCGGTCAGCGGTGCGCGCGTCTTGCTCGTCATCCACTGCCACCGGGTCGGGACGCTTCCGGCCTCGTACCCCTCGAAATCGTCGAAGATCTGGCTTTCAGGAACGGCCGGAGCCCCTTCCGCGCGCGACTGGGCCACGACGTGAAGGGGCTCGGACAGCAGCCCGCAAAGCATCACGAGCGGCAGCAGAAGCCCCCCGGGCTTGCGGACATGCAAGAAGGTCTCGGGATATGCAGACAAATCGACAGCGGTGGTCATCGACCGGGTACCGGCGTGCTGAGACAGGACGCCCATGGGGTTGTTCCCCCGGTGGAGACCGTTGAGAACCGCCCTGCGACGACTCGCAACCGGGGTGCGTCGAGGACCGGGAACGGGGAGTACGGGGCCCGTCACGCTTCCGCCCTGCACGGCCGGTCGAGCCGAGCCGTTACCTGGCGTCCGAGCGATCCTCGATCGACGCCAACATGGTCCGTGCGTCGATGGCGTTGCGGACGTCCACGGTCGACATCGGCTCGAGGTCTATTCCGGCCTGCAGGAACGGCCGAGCTTCTTCCATCTGGTCGCTTCGGTACAGGGTGCGACCCAGCTCGAACTGGGCCAGCGGCAGGCTCGGATCCAGCTCGACCGCCTTGCGCAGCATCTCGGCAGATCGCTCGTAGGAGCCGTGGGGCAACCCGCCGAAGAGCGCGTTCGCGAAGAGCCGCTGCAGCCAGCTCACTTCGGCCACCTCCCGGTAGAACACCCCGAGCACCAGGTAGCCCGGCGCATACTCCGGGTCCACGTCGATTGCCCGCAGGCAATACTGTTCCACCGCGCGGCCAATACGGACCTTGCCGCGCCCGCCGGCGAACTCGGCCAGGTTGCCGTGAGCGATGGCGAGCAGGAACCAGGTCTCGGGCCGCTCCGGATGACCCTCCTCCAGTTGCCGGGCGTATTCCAGCGCACGGTTCATCGCCTGTTCAGCCCGCTTCCTCTCGCCGGCCGCGACCAGGTCGGTGGAATGGTCCGTGTACACCCGCGAGAGGCGGGCGAGCAGTTCGAAGGGAATCTCGCCGTTCGATGCCGACCGCGCCGCCTCGTAGTGGCGGACCGCCGCTTCGTTGTCGAGGACCCCGAAGGCCGCGTCGCCCGACGCCATCAGGGCCGCGAGCGAAAGCTCCTGGGCGCGGGCGGAACTCGCGACCAGGACCAGGAAGAGGAGCGTGATCGAGTGCAGGCGTCTCATCGGGCGGAGACCTTGGCGAAAAGTCCCGCGAGTATACGCCACCGCCCGGGGAGGCCCGCGATCGGCCCCTGCGATCCCGGCCGGGGACACGGTACGCGAAGCATCCCGTGGCCTCCTGCAGAGGCGATCCCGCGGGCAGGGTCGGCGGATTCACGCAGATCGTTCCACGCCGACTTGCGGGGTTTTCCCCCACGCCTTTCTACTGAGTTGCCGGGCAAGGAGTTGTAGTCAAACGCCCGTATCGTGATCGAACGATGCCCGTACAGAATACCGTACCCGCCCGAAATCGGTCGAACGGTGCAGGGGAAGAGCCCTCCCCGTCGACGATCACCCTCCTCCTGGAGTCCGCCAGGATGGGCAACGACGAGGCGCTCCCCGAGCTCTTCGACCGGGTATACACGACCCTCCGCGACATGGCCGGGAGGGCGCGATCACGGTGGTCGGACGACGCGACGCTCGGCACGACGGCCCTGGTCCACGAGGCGTATCTGAAGATCGCCGGCGGACAGGCGATCGACTGGGAGGGACGCTCCCATTTCCTCGGCGTGGCGGCGAAGGCCATGCGGCATATCCTGACCGACCACGCCCGCCGCCGCAATGCGTCCAAGCGGGGATCGGGCATCCCGCACGCCTCGATCGACGATACCCGCGTGGGCCTCGCCGACAGGCTGGCCATTCCGGACGGCGACCTCGACACCCTGCTCGGCCTGGACCGGGCGCTCGATCGCCTCGCTGCCGTCGCCCCGCGTGAGTCCCGTGTCGTCGAGTGCCGCTTCTTCGGTGGTCTGTCGGTGAACGAGACCGCCGTCGTGCTGGGCGTCTCGCCCACCACGGTGAAACGCGATTGGGCGTGGGCACAGGCCTGGCTGTACCGGGAACTGAATACCGGGGCCTGAAGAAAGTCGGACCACGATGGTCCCGCTTGCCCCGCGATTGCGTGACTATTGGTATCCGGCCCACCACCGGTCACCAGTCCAGCGTTTCCGATGACCCTCGAAACAGGCGCCGACCTGCGCGAACTCTTCGACACCGCCAGCGGAATGACAGAGCAGGAGCAGGAGCTTCTGATCGAGAAGATCGCCGGCGAGGACGAAAAGAAGGCTCTCGAACTGCGATCGCTTCTTGCAGCGTCACGACCGGCAGAGCGATTCTTCGACCGTCTCCGGTCCAGCGTACTTCCCGAGGGCGTCGTGCCCCCGCCCGCCACCTCGTCCCAGGACGTTCTTCCGGGCACGCGGGTCGGACAGTACGAGATTCTGGAACGGATCGGCGGCGGCGGGATGGGCGTCGTGTACAAGGCGCGGCACCTCAGGATGGGCCGCTTCGCGGCGCTCAAGTTCCTGCCGGGACACCTCGTACGCGACGAGGCTGCAAAGAAGCGCTTTGTACAGGAAGCGAAGGCCGCCTATGCCCTGGAGCACCCCAACCTCTGCACGGTCTTCGACATCGGCGAGACGAAGGACGGCGCGCTGTACATCGCGATGGCCTACTACGAGGGAGAGACCCTCAAGGAGCGGATGGGGCGAGGCCCCCTGCGCACGGACGAGGCCCTGGCCATTGCCGTGCAGATGGCCGACGGCCTTGCCGGGGCGCACCGCGAGGGCATCGTCCACCGCGACATCAAGCCCGCAAACGTCATTCTCACGAAAGAGGGAACGGTCAAGCTCGTCGACTTTGGCGTGGCCCTCATTACGGAGGACACGGCACAGCTGACCTCTGCCCAGAGCAGGGTCGGCACGGTGGCCTACATGTCTCCCGAGCAGGCGCAGGGCCGGACGGTCGATCCCCGCACGGACGTCTGGGCACTCGGTGTGGTACTGTACGAAATGCTCGCCGGCGAGAGGCCCTTCCAGGGTGCGTTTCTCGAGGCCATGATGTACGAGCTCGTCAATTCGGACCCGCCGCCGCTCGGATCCCTTCGGAGCGACGTTTCGGAAGAGATTCTCGAAATCGTCGGTCGGTGTCTCGACAAGGACCCGGCGGCGCGATACCAGACGGCGGCCGCGCTCCTGGTCGCCCTCCACCATGCCGCGAAGAGTGAAGGCG
>JAHEEH010000156.1 GCA_024640835.1 Bacteroidota bacterium | reverse complement strand
CGCGGGTCGTTCATCTGCGTGGAAGACCAGTCGGCGCCGCTGCCGAAGAGCTCGACGACCGGATGCACCGATCGTCCCTCGTTGCACGTCCCGGGCCGGTAGACGTCACCGTAGGGATACGTCGTGCCGGTCGGCCCTCCGCACGCCCGAAGCCACTCCGGACTCGTGCAGAGCCGCTTTCCCGCGGCCGCGCAGACCGCCTCCGCCACGTCACCGCTGATGTAGCCCTGCGGCACGACGTCGGGCAGCGTCGCGGCGACACCGGACGAGGGCACCTGGAAGGGTGACCAGCCCGTGATGGACGCCTCCCACCGGTCGATGCAGAAATCGTCGACGAGCACCATGCCCCGGGGACAGGGCCCTCCTCCGGCCGGCGGATCCCCCGGGCCGTCAGCCGAATCCGATGTGCGACCGGCGTCGCAGGCGGATGCAGCGAGGATCCACGCGAGTCCCGCGATGCACAGCGTCGCCATGCCCGATTTCGAAAGGATCGACACGAGGCTCCTCTTCCGTGACCGGTCCGGAAGGTAGCGCACCGCGGGTACGGGAGCCGCAGTCCGTCCTACCCGAGGCATGATCATTCGTGCCGATTCCGAAGGGCTTCGAGACGACTCGCCATCGCGTCCACGATTTCCGGATGGTCGGCGGCCACGTTCGTGCGCTCGCCCGGATCCTGGAGCACATCGTACAGCTGGGGCGCGAGGTCGTTGCCGAGCTCGATGTCGGTATATCGATTGTACGGGCTGGCCTGGCTCGGCTCGATGTACTTCCAGTCACGCGTGCGCAGCGACAGCGTGCCGGCCGCGTTGTGCTCGACCACGGCCTCCCGTCCTTCCGCGTCCAGGCCCAGCAGCGCGGCCGAGTGGTCCCGTCCGTCCGACGTACCGTCCTGCCCCATCGGCCGCCCGGTCAGGGCGGCCAGCGATGCCATGAGATCCACCTGGCTGACGAGTGCCCCCGAAATACCGGACGGCACGCGTCCTGGCCACCGCACGATGAAGGGCACCCGGGTTCCGGCTTCGAAGGCGCTGTACTTGCCGCCGCGGAAGGGCCCGGAGGGCTCGTGGCCGTCCTGAAGCTCCACGGCCTGGTCCATGTATCCGTCGTCCAGCACGGGTCCGTTGTCGCTCGTGAAGAGGACCAGCGTGTTGTCCGTGAGACCGCTCCGTTCCAGGGCGTCGATCAGCTCGCCCACGGCCCAGTCCAGCTGCAGGATGACGTCGCCCCGCGGACCGAGGCCGCTTCGTCCGGCGAAGCGGGCGTGAGGCACGCGTGGCACGTGGATGTCGTGGGTGGAGTAGTACAGGAAGAACGGCTCGATGCGTTCGCGCTCGATGAACGAGACGGCCCGGGCCGTGAGGACGTCCGCGATGTCCTCGTCCACCCAGCGGGCCGCCCGCCCTCCGCGCATGGTGCCGATGCGGCTGATCCCGTTCACGATCGTCTGGTCGTGGCCGTGACTCGGGCGCATGGCCAGGAGCTCGGGATGGTCCCTGCCCGTCGGCTCGTCGCCTATCGGCGCGTCGAAGCTGACCTCGATGGGATCCATCGGGTCGAGCCCGACGACCCGGTGATCCTCCACGAAGACCGTCGGCACGCGGTCGCCGGTGGCCGGGATGAGGAACGCCTCGTCGAAGCCGATCTCGAGCGGGCCGGGCCGCAGCTCGCCGTTCCAGTCGGGGCCCTCGTCACCGCCGAGCCCGAGGTGCCACTTGCCGATCACGGCCGTGCGGTAGCCGGCGTCCCGCAGCACGGACGGCAGGGTCTTCCGCCCGAGCGGGATGATCAGCGGGGCATCTCCCCGCGCGATGCCCGTCCCCTCGTGTCGCCACGCGTACTCACCGGTGAGCAGCGAGTAGCGCGACGGCGTGCACGTGGCCGACGAGGTGTAGGCCTGCTCGAAGCGGAGACCCTCCCGGGCCAGGCGATCGATGCGCGGCGTTTCGATGGACGCGGCTCCGTAGCCGCCCACGTCGCCGTATCCCAGGTCGTCGGCGTAGATCAGCAGGATGTTCGGGCGGTCCGGTGGGGAATCGAGTCGGGCCGGATGGCACGCCGGCAGGGTCATCGCCAGCACACACGTCGCGAAAAGGATCGGGGTCGGTGGCTTCATGAGGACCAGGTCTGATCGGTTGCTTCGGGTCAGGTCAGGCGGGGCGGCGCGGAGAAGCGTCGCGACGCCCGTTCGTACGCGTGGGCGAGGGCGAGGAGGTCGACATCGCTCCCGGGAAGCCCTGCCAGGGAAAGGTTGCCTGCGGGCATGGCGTCCACGCCCAGTCCGGCGGGCACCGACACTTCGGGGAGACCCATCCAGTTGCCGTATCCGAGCGGCGTGCGGAGGTCCGGCCACGGGTCCGCGGCCCGCGGAGCGGGGAAGGGCATCGTCGGGTAGATCATCGCCCGGAACCGCCCGGACCGCATCGATTCGGCAAGTCGGGCCACGAGCTCGGCCCGGGAACGGGCGAAGGACACCCCGCCGGGGTCGGCCTCGTACGGGAGATCCACGATCCGGTCCATGTCCTCCCAATCTTCCGGAAGCACGTCATAGAACGCGCGAAACGCGGCCAGGCCCCGCATCACGTCGCGCCGGGCGGAATCGCCGTGTCGTCCGAAATACCGCAGCAGGGCATTCGCGGTGGGCGCGGGCGCCCGCGGATCCGGCGCGGCGTCGCCCCGGGCGGTTGCGGCATCGGTGAACAGGTCCTGGACGGTATGGCGCGTGACGGGCGGCTCGAAGGGCTCGACGACCGCCCCTGCCGCCTCCAGGTCGGCCACGGCGCGGTCGAACACGGCCCGCGTCTCTTCCGGCATCTGCCCGCGGGGCACGTGGGTCTCCACGAGTCCCAGGCGGACGCCCTCGAGGGCGTCGTCGGACAGGCGGGAGAGTTCTCCCCGCCGCCAGGGCGCGGGCAGCGCAAGCCCGTCTTCCCCGTCCGGTCCTGCGATCGCGTCCAGAAGGAGCGCGGCGTCGGACACGGATCGGGCCAGCGGACCGTGCGTGTCCAGGTAGGGCCACGTCGGGAGCACGCCGGTTCGGGGAACGAGCCCGAACGTCGGCTTCATGCCCACAACCCCGGTGAACTGGGCCGGGATGCGGTTCGAACCCCCGTCGTCGGTGCCGAGGGCCGCGAATGCGAGGCCGCAGGCGACCGCCACCGCAGAACCGGCGCTCGACCCCCCGGGGGTCTTCTCGCCTGTCGGGTCGTGCGGATTGCGCACCTGGCCGGACAGTGAACTGGTCCCGTTTCCCCGGTAGGCGAAGTCGTCGGCCACGGTCTTTCCGAGTACGACGGCCCCCGCAGCCCGCATCCGCTCCACCTCGACGGCGTCTCGGGGGACGGCGTCCGGAAACAGGCGCGCCCACGCGGCACTGGAGGCGGTGGTGGGCAACCCGGCCACGTCGTAGATCGACTTGGCGAACACCGGGACGCCATCGAGAGGGCCCCGAGGGGAGCCCGCGCGGAGGCGATCGTCCGATGCACGCGCCTGGTCCAGGGCCGTTTCGCACCAGAGGTCGACGGCGCGCAGGATCGGGTTCGACGCGTGCCCGCGCTCCAGCGCGGTCCTCGTTACCTCGGAAGCCGTCCAGTCGCCGCGCATGCGACCGGCCTGGTACTCCAGGATCGTGCCCGCCAGCGGATCCTGCACCCGGACGGGCCAGTGAACGAGCGGCGCCGCGAACAGGGCGCCGAGGGCATGAAGGGCTTCGCGACGGGAGAATGGCATGACGGAGGAAGTCGAGTGGACAGACCGGCCCTCGAGGTCGGGCCCGTCCGGCGATCGGTCGGTGTGCTACACGCCCTCGTGCTCCGTTCGCCGGATGATCTCGTTCTGGAGATCCTCGCCGAGGTCGACGAAGTAATCCGAGTAGCCTGCCACCCGAACGATCAGGTCGCCGAAGTCCTCTGGATGCTTCTGGGCTTCGCGAAGGGTCTCCGCGGAGACCACGTTGAACTGCACGTGGTGTCCGTCCATGCGGAAGTACCCGCGCACGAGATGACCCACGGCGCGAATGCCGGCATGGTCCCCCATCACCGACGGAGTGAACTTCTGGTTCAGCAGGGTGCCGCCGGTCCGCACGTGATCCATCTTGGCGGCCGACTTCAGCGCGGCCGTGGGGCCGTTGCGGTCCATGCCCTGGACGGGCGAAATGCCCTCCGAAAGCGGCACGCCCGAGCGCCGACCGTCCGGTGTCGCACCGACGACGCTTCCGAAATAGACGTGGCACGTGGTGGGGAGGAGGTTCACCCGGTACTGTCCACCACGCATGTTCGGCCGGCCATCGACGCAGTCGAAATAGGCTTCGAACACCTGCCGCATGACGTCGTCCGCGTAGTCGTCGTCATTCCCGTATTTCGGCGTGTCGTCTCGGAGCACGCGGAGCACATCCGGAGCACCATCGAAATCGGAGGCCAGGGCCCCGAGCAGTTCGCCCCACGACAGGTCGCCCCGATCGAACACGTGGTGCCGGATGGCCGTGAGCGAATCGGTGACGGTGCCGAGCCCGACGCCCTGGATGTACGACGTGTTGTACCGGGCTCCGCCGCCGTTGTAGTCCCGACCCGACGCGATGCAGTCGTCCACGAACAGGGAGAGAAACGGGGCAGGCAGAATCGTCGCGTACAGCCGTTCGATGACCAGGCTGCCGCGCATCTTGATCCGGACGAAGTGGTCGAGCTGCCGACTGAACGCACCGAACAGCGTGTCGAAGGATTCGAAGGAGGCGGGGTTGCCGGTGCGCAATCCGAGGATCTTGCCCGTACGCGGGTCGATCCCGTCGTTGAGCGTGACTTCAAGGACCTTGACCAGGTTGAAGTATCCGGTCAGGATGTATGCCTCCCGGCCGAATGCACCCGCTTCCACGCAGCCACTGGCCCCTCCGTCCCGCGCGTCCTCGACCGATTTTCCCTGCCGGACGAGTTCCTGGACGATGGCGTCCGTATTGAAGAGCGAGGGCTGCCCGTATCCGGTCGCAATGATCTCGAGAGCCCGATGCACCAGGCGATCCGGACTCTTCTTGCTGATCTGCACCATCGAGCTCGGCTGCAGGAGCCGCATCTGCTCGATGGTGTCGAGCAGCAGCCAGGTCATGGGGTTGGTGCCGTCGGATCCGTCCGTGTTCACGCCGCCCACGTTGATCAGGCAGAAGTCCGTATAGGTGTTCGATTCCTGCGCGGTCACGCCCACCTTGGGGGGCGCGGGCTGATTGTTGAACTTCACCCAGAAGGCCTGCAGCAGCTCGCGCGCGCCGTCCTCGGTGAGGCGACCGGCCTCCAGATCGTCGCGGTAGAACGGCCACAGGTGCCGGTCCAGTCGGCCGGGATTGAACGAGTCCCACGTGTTGAGCTCGGTGATGACCCCGAGGTGCACGAACCAGTAGTACTGCAGCGCCTCGTGCATGGTGCGGGGAGCACGGGCAGGGACGCGCTCGCAGATCTCTGCCATGGCGTGCCAGTGATCGGCGTGCTCCGGATCCGTCGTAGCGTGCTCCCGTGCCGCCGCCGCGTATCGCCCGGCAAAGGCGATGAGGGCCTCGGCCGCGATTTCCATCGCCTTCCACTCTTCGTGCCTGTCGACGGCGTTCATGTCGTCGAGCGGATCGCATGCAGCGCGGG
>JAHEEH010000155.1 GCA_024640835.1 Bacteroidota bacterium | reverse complement strand
GCACGGTGAAAACCGCGTCGAGACTCACGAACGGCGGGCAAACGGCCACGTGGACATCTCCCGGGTCTCCGACCGCGGACACGACGGCCGCGGCAAGCTGCCGCGCCGACGTGCGGTCGGTGTTCATCTTCCAGTTGCCGGCTACCAGCATGATTCCTGTCAGGTATGTAGTGCTGCGAAGGGAATGAAGCAGGCGGGACGGTCAGCGCCCGTCGAATCCGGCGCCGAATATACCCGCCAGGTCGTTTCGAACGGCAGGCATTGCCGGACCGCCGTACCGCGAAAGGAGCGAGCCGTCGGAGCCGATGAGCACCCGCGTGGGCACCGTATTCACATTGTAGGCCCTGGCAAGACTCCCCGCGAGGCCGTCCGGGTCGAATACGAATGTCCCGAGAAGATTGCGGCCTTCCAGCAGCGCCTCATTCAGCGCCGAATCCGGCTCGACGGATACCGAAACGGCGGTGAATCGCCTCCCCTGGAGAGCCCTCAGCAGGAGCTGGCGCTCCGGAAGCTCCCGAAGAAACGTCTCGTCCGCCGGGCTGAAGAACTCCAGCAGCACCGTCCTGCCGGCCAGGCGCTCCAGATCGACGGGCATTCCCGCGACGTCGAGCACCGAGAACGCCGGGGCCTTCATCCCCGGCATCAGGTTCTCCATCTCGTAGATCGCATTGCCGGCCCAGCGCTCCCATTCGGTCCCCCTTCCATCCGCCAGGAGGGACCGGGCTTCCTCCAGCGCCCGCTTCCGCTCCAGGCTGTCACGGAGTGCCACCACGATCTCGGAGCGAAGCGCGAGCGCATCGCCCGCGGAAACCGAATCGGAAATCGAACGGAGGAAGTCGACGGAAGCATCGAGGCCTTCCATCCGCGCTATCGAGCGGCGCGCAGCCCGTGTGATGCCCACGATGCTGGGATGGCCGGCTCCCAGCGTCCGAAAGTGGGCCAGTGCGAGGCTATCCTCCCACGACTCCAGGAGCACCACGGCTTCCGCCTCGGCCACGGTCGCCCCGAGCGTGCCCGGATACAGGTCGCGAAGGCTCCAGAGGATCGTCCCGAGCTGTGCGACCGTTTGCCGCATGCTCGACGTGGAGTACGCACCCGATTCGAGCAGGCCCAGCACGGAGCGATTGTACAGGGCCTTGGCGTTCTTGTACGCGGCCCAGGCACTGTTCTCCTTCGACACGATCCGCACGGCGCGCCCGTCGAGGGGGAACCGGGCCCGCACCTGGATGGAGTCCCCGTCCGCGAGCACGACCTCGTCGATGTGAAGCCTGGAGCCGCCCCGGGACACCACCAGGGGATACACTCCACGCCCCGGCACCCGTACATCCGCGGCGAAGGCACCCGAGGCGTCGGTCTCGGCCACGGCCAGCGTATCCAGACCACCGTCCGGGGTGGCCAGCACCACGATTTCGAAGCCACTCTGGTCGCTGCCCGTGTCATAGTCTGCCACGGCCGTGAGGGTCCCCGCGAGGTGGGCTCTTCCGTCCCCGACGTCCCCCGGAGTACAGGCCGCGCACACCGATACGGCGATCACTACCAGGCCGATGCGGGAAAGGACAGACGGGATCGATGGCAAGAGGGGTGTCATGGAAAGCGCTCCGTTCCGGGCGACGGCAACGACCGGCGACACCAAGGGATCCCGGAATCACCAGGCGAGAAGGCGATCGAGAGCGGGTCCCAGCCGCGGCTTCGCGGAATGCACGGTTTCCTCCAGGTGCCTGGCGAACGGAATGGGCAGATCACGGCCGGCCACGCGCACGGGGGGCGCGTCCAGGTACTCGAACACCGCCTCGGTAACGGACGAGGCAACCTCGCCTCCAAAACCGCCCGTCCGGGCCGCCTCGTGCAGGACCAGGAGGCGACCGGTCTTCCGAACGGAGCTCACCACGGTCTCCCTGTCCCAGGGAATGAGGGTACGCAGGTCCACGATCTCGAGGGAGTATCCCCGCCCGGCATACTCCTCGGCAGCGCCCAGCGCCCAGTGCACGCCGATTCCCCACGTTACGATGGTCGCGTCACTGCCTTCACGGGCCACCCGCGCCTTGCCGAGAGGCACGCGGACAGGGCCGTCGGGGACCGGACCCTTCACCGCCCTGTACAGCGCCTTGTGTTCGAAGAAGAGGACCGGATTCGGGTCGTCGATGGACGACAGGAGCAGACCTTTCGCATCGGCGGGGGTCGCCGGGATCACGACCTTCAGACCCGCCACGTGACAGAACCAGCCCTCCATGGACTGGGAGTGGAACGGGCCCGCCCCTATATGTCCGCCGAACGGCGCCCGAATCGTCACCGGGACCGCGGCCCCCCAGCGATAATGGGTGGTGGCGAGGTTGTTCACGATCTGGTTGAAGCCGCACGAGATGAAATCCGCGTACTGCATCTCGACGATCGGTCGGTATCCGGAAAGTGCGAGGCCCAGCGCGGCACCCACCGCTCCGCTCTCAATGATGGGCGTGTTGCGGATCCGTTCCTCCCCGAACCGATCCACGAATCCGGCCGTCACCTTGAATACGCCGCCGTACCCGGCAATGTCCTGACCCATGAGCAGCGTCCGCTCATCCTCCTCCAGCGCCTGAGCGAGACCGTCGCTGACCGCATCGATGAAACGCTTCTCGCTCACGGCGCCGTCATCCGCGATGTGCACGGCCGCTGCCGGGCGATACAGGTCGGCCTCCTCCTCCTCGGCGGTCCCCTCGACCTCCGGCTGACGGATCGCCCACTCGGCCACCTCCTCGACCCGTGCTTTCAGTTCGTCCCGGATGGCCGCCCGGGCAACCTCGTCCAGACGACCCTCCAGCGCCTTCTCGAACTGAAGTACCGGGTCCTTGCGAGCCCATTCCTCGAGCCGCTCCTTAGGGACGTACTTGTTGCCCGACGCCTCCTCGTGGCCCCGCATCCGGTAGGTCTTCATCTCGAGGAGCACCGGTCCCCTGCCCGACCGGGCATGCTCGGCCGCTTCCGTGATTTCGCGGATCACCTCTTCCAGGTCGTTCCCTTCCACGATACGGGAGGGAATGCCGTATCCCGGGCCCGCATCCGCCACGTGAGGGACCGGAACGGCGTCTTCCGCCGGCGTCGAGAGTCCCCATCCGTTGTTTTCCACGACGAACAGGACCGGAAGCCTCCAGATGGCCGCGAGGCTGAGCGCCTCATGAAAGTCGCCCTCCCTCGTCGCGCCCTCGCCGATGAAGGCGGCAGCAACACGACGACTGCCGTCGAGCCGGGCCGCGAGCCCGAAACCACACGCCACGGGCAGCATCGCCGCAAGCTGCGAGATCATCCCGATGATGCCGTGCTCGGGCAGCCCGAAGTGGAAGGACCGATCCCTGCCACGCGTGAATCCCCCCGCCCTCCCCATGAGCTGGCAGAACAGCGACTCGAGCGGTACGCCTCGGGTGGTCCAGACGCCCAGGTTCCGGTGCATGGGGAGGATGATGTCGTCCTCCTGCAGCGCCCAGGCACACCCGACCGCGATGGCTTCCTGGCCATATCCGCTGAACCACTTGGCCAGG
The DNA here is from genome assembly GCA_024640835.1 of Bacteroidota bacterium. GTDB lineage: Bacteria > Bacteroidota > Rhodothermia > Rhodothermales > UBA10348 > JAHEEH01. Next base: position 2,119 of record JAHEEH010000155.1, on the reverse strand, counting down.
CGCCCCTGCCGGATCAGGCGCAGCATCTTGTCCTCGACGAGGCGAGGAAGCATGAGCGCCCTGTAGAGCGCTTCGGGGTCGTCCATGCCGTCTCGATGGATCTCCGCCGCGGCCGCGGCCGTTTTCCGGGTTACGTCCTGCATGACGGTGGGGGCGCCGTCCGTTGATCGGGGTGGTTCCTAGTGACCCCGCGCTTTGAGCGCGGTCGTGATGGTGCGAACGATGATCTGGAAGTCGCGTCGAAGGCTCATGTTCTCGATGTAGAACAGGTCGTACTTCACCTTCTGCCGTACGTCGTCCAGGCTGCCGTCGTACTTCCACTTGACCTGTGCCCAGCCCGTGATGCCGGGCTTTACGCGGTGCCGGCGGTTGTACAGCGGAATGTCCCGGGAAAGCTTCTCGACGAAGAAAGGACGCTCCGGACGGGGACCCACCAGGCTCATGTCGCCCTTGAACACGTTCCAGAACTGGGGAATCTCGTCCAGTCGGGTGCGGCGGAGCCACCGACCCACGGGCGTGTAGCGGGGATCGTCGGCGACCGCCCAGACCGGGCCCGTTTCCGCTTCGGCGTCGCGCCTCATCGTCCTGAACTTGTACATCGAGAACTCGCGGCCGTGGCGGCCGACGCGCTGCTGCCGGTAGATGGCCGGCCCGGGAGACGTAATCCGTATCAGAACGGCCAGCACCAGCCAGGCCGGAAGTCCGACCACGAGAACCATCGACGAAACCACGAGGTCGATCAGTCGCTTCGAGCTCTGCTCCCACGCCGGCATGGGTTCGGGCATGACCTCAATGAGTGGAAGCCCATACATGTGCTCGGTTCTCGCCATACCGCCAATGATCGAGTAGAAATCGGGTACGAGCTTGAGAGACACCGCTTTGCCGTCGCACTGGCGCAGCACCTCCAGGAGCTCCTCGTGCGCGTCGGGACCGAGGGCGATGAGGACGTCCTGCACTTCCAGCTCGTCGATGAGCCGGGGGAGCTCCGCAATCGATGGCGACACGTCTTCCTCGCTTCCGGGCCGTCCTCGACCGAGACCCAGGCGTATGGCCCCGACGATCTGAAGACCCGCTTCGGGATACCGGGCCACGTCGCGGTGAAGCACCTCCAGCCGGTCGTCCCAACCGACGACCAGCGCACGGTGAAGGCCGCGGCCCCTGAGGATGAGCGCCTTCTGGACCGACCGGACGACGATCCGCCCCGTCGCCACCAGGCCGAAGACCGCCATCCAGTAGAAGAGCAGGTTCACCCGCGCCGAGTAGGCGTCCAGATTCTCGATGAACAGCAGGAAGAAGAGGACCAGCATCCCGACCGTCACCACCTTGACCAGGAGCACGATCTCGTCGAAACGCGAGGCCGCGTACCGCTCCCGGTACATTCCGAAGAAGAGAAACGTAATCAGCCAGTACACGGTCAGGACCGCTACGACCGGCCCCAGCACGGTGGGCTCTGGCGAGAAGACGGGATCCCTCAACCAGCCCCATCGAAACCGTGCTGCGTGCCAGAGCAGGTTGGCTCCGACCAGCGCAAGCGCGTCGACGGCAAACAGTGCGACGAGTTCGGTTCTCCGGGACACGACGGACGTGGTGAGGTTTCGGTGCGGACACGCGGACCGCGACCCATAGCCTTGTAAGGTACCCGCTGCCGTTTCTTCCGTGCAACACAGGGGTCGCAGGGCGCGGAGCGCCACCGGCGCCGGCGACGGGGACGCCCGTGAGAGCGGCGTCGGTAGGGGTCGCGACGAGGTCGCTTGTGATGCCGGACGCGCCTAACTTGCACGCCCACAATCGGCCACCACATGCTCCGAAACCGGCTATCCTGTCTGACGCTACTCATCGCGGCGTCCCTCGGCGGTCCGTCCGGTGTGGCGGCCCAGACGGCGCGGATACTCCCTGCCGACGACCCGGCCAACGGATGGATAGCCCGCCTCCAGGAGCGCGGATACCTCGCGACCCTCCACCCGACCGCTCTTCCCCACGCGTGGGACGAGGTGGCCGAAGCTGCAGCCACCGAGGCGATCGATCCGGCCGACCCCGTCGCCGCCCGTTGGCTGGACCTGCTCCGGCGGCGAATCGGTCCCGTCCCGGCCGGCAAGACGGGCTGGATCGGTGGCGAAAT
>JAHEEH010000154.1 GCA_024640835.1 Bacteroidota bacterium | reverse complement strand
CCGACGATCTCCTCCAGCACGTTCTCGAGCGTGACCAGGCCGGCCGTACCGCCGTATTCGTCGACGACGATGGCGATGTGGGTCTTCCGCGACTGGAAGTCCCTCAGGAGGTCGTCCAGCTTCTTGCCCAGGGGCACGAACATGGGGGGGCGCGTGATCCGGGTCCAGTCGACATGCTCCTCGCGGGCGTGCGAGGCCGTGTACCGGAGCAGATCCTTCGCGTAGACGACGCCCAGGATGTTGTCCAGGTGCTCCACGAACAGGGGCATGCGCGAATGTCCGCTTCGCCGGATGGTGTCCACCGCGTCCCGCAGCGTCGCACCCGCCGGCAGGGCGACGATGTCGAGTCGGCTGACCATGATCTCACGCACCGTCGTCTCCCCGAACTCGACGATCGAGTGAATGAGCTCCCGCTCCTCCTCCTCCAGGGATCCGTGAGCTTCCCCGATCTCGGCCATGGCCTTGAGGTCCTCGCCCGAGAGCCGGGTGTCCGTAGTGGCGAATCGACCGTGGAAGGCGGCCATCCGGCGCGCGATTGCCCCGGACAGGGGCGCCAGCGCACGGAAGGCCGCTGCCAGGGGGAGGGAGACACGCCGGGCGAAGCCGATCGCGTTCCGGCTGGCCAGGAGCTTCGGGGAAATCTCGCTGACGACCAGGAGAACGAACGTGAGCGCGATCACTTCCCCCACGAACGTGAGGGCCTCGCTCCACCCGTAGGCCGCCGCCATGCGGTGCGTGAGGATCGCGGCCAGCACGGCGGCCCCGACGTTCACGACCGTGTTGAGAATGAGGATCGATACGAGCAACGCCCGCGGGCGTTCGAGCAGACGAAGAACCCTCAGGCTTGCCCGGTCTCCGGCCGCCTTGAGCTGCTCACGCATGCCGGCGTCGATGGAGAAGAGCGCGACCTCTGAACCCGAGACCAGGGACGACACGAGCAGCAGGAAAAGCAGCGCCGCTCCGCCAAGAGCGATCGATAGTGGATCGACCTCTACTGCCTGCGCAGCTGTCTGGAACAGTGCCGGCAGAACGTGGGGAGGGTCAGCTTCCAAGAACGGCGGTGGGACGAAGCCTTCAGGTGATACGGTCGTCGAAAAAGATACGGTGCCCGAGGTCCGGACGGCATCAGAAATACTGCTGCGTCCAGACGATGAACACGAGGACGAGGGCAACCGCGATCGGCGCGACGTACTTGATCAGGAACCGGAGTACACCCGGCATGGGAAGCCGATGTCCGGACGACTCGATTGCGGCGAACAACCTGGGGATGCCCCACACCCATCCCGCGAACACCGTGATGAGGATGGCCCCGATGGACAGCGAGTAGTTGCCCCAGATGATGTTCTGGAGGGAGAGGAAATCCACCCCGATCCCGGGAAGAGTAGTGAGAAAGTCCACGCCGCCCTGCGACAGCGCGGAAGGAATGGCGATCAGGAAGCAGATCGAGCCCATGACCCACGCGGCCTTCGCACGATGCCATCCCCGCTCGTCCACGAAGTACGCCACGACCACCTCGAGAAGCGAGATCGTCGACGTGAGCGCGGCAATGGCCAGGAGGGCGTAGAAGGCTACGGCGAAAAGGCTGCCGGCCGGGAGGGCGCCGAAGATGGACGGGAGCACCACGAATACGAGTCCGGGACCGGCGTTCGGCTGGACGCCCACGGAAAAGAGCGCGGGGAAGATCATGAGTCCCGCGATGACGGCAATGAGCGTGTCGAAGACCGCCACCGATACGCCCGCCTGGACAACGTTCTCCTCGTCCGGGAAGTACGAACCGTACGTGATCATCGCGCCCATGCCCAGGGACAGGCTGAACAGGGCCTGCCCCAAAGCACTCATGACGACCGTGACCGTGATCTTGGAAAAGTCCGGCATCAGAAAGTAGGCCAGCCCCTCCATGGCACCCGGCAGCGTGACGGACCGTACGGTCAGGATCACGAGAATGATGAACAGGAGCGGCATCAGGACCTTGGTCACCGCTTCGATGCCCTTCGAAACTCCCCGCTGGATGACGACCACGGTCAGCAGCATGAAGATCGCAGTGAGCCCGATGGCAAGCGCCGGGTTGCCGATGGTCTGGGTGAAGATCGCCGCACTTTCATCCGCCGTGAGTGCACCACCGATCTGGCCCGTGACGGCGCCCCAGAGATAGGCCAGGGTCCACCCGGCGATCACGGAGTAGAAGGCGAGGATGCCGAAACCGGTGGCAATGCCGAGCCCTCCCACGAATCGCCATCCGCTGCCCGGCTTCAACGCCATGAACGCGCCGACCGCGTTTCGCTGGGTCTTCCGACCGATCGCGAGCTCCGAGAGCAGCACCGGCACGCCGATGAGCGCCACGAAGCCCAGGTAGATCAGCACGAAGGCGCCGCCGCCGTTCTCACCGGCCGTGTAGGGAAAGCGCCAGATGTTGCCGAGACCGATCGCCGAGCCCGCGGCCGCAAGAATGAAACCGGTCCTTCCAGACCACTGACCCCGTGAGGCGGTTGCCATGAATCCCGTCGCTGGTTCCGTTGATAGGCGGGTGTTGCCCGTGAGGGCCCAAGGATAATGGTACGCCTCGCGCCGGCGCAAGCCGGATCAGGCCCTCGGGGAAATCGACGCGGGATCGGCCCGTCAGGCCCGTCGAATCTCCCCTCAGGTCTGTCCGGCAAGAAATACGGGGCCGCTGCGCTGGGGCCCGGCGTCGGCCTCGGCGACCTCAGAACGGCAGCTCGTCGTCCGGCTCGAACGTGAAGTCGTCGCCGCCCTCCTGGCCGGCTGCAGCCGGGGTTGCCGCTGTCTCGGTACGCCGACTGCGCGACGCCGCTGCAGGTCCGCCGCCGGAGAACGAGTCGTCCCTTCCGCCCAGCATCATCATCTCGCGGGCCTTGATCTCGGTCGCGTACTTCGTATTGCCGTCACGATCCTCGTAGGACCGGGTCTGCAGGGAGCCCTCGAAGTAGGCCTGGGAGCCCTTCTTCAGGTACTCGTTGCAGATCTCGGCGAGTCGCCCCCAGGCAACCACGCTGTGCCATTCGGTCCGCTCGACCCATTCGCCGTTCGTGTCCTTGTACGATTCGTTCGTGGCGATCCGGAGATTGCAGACCGCGGTCCCTCCGCCGGTATAGCGAAGCTCCGGATCCTGTCCCAGGTTGCCTACGAGAATGACCTTGTTGACGCCTCGTGCCATGGTTACACCTCCTGTCGTGTATTTCCTTTCTTTTGACTGGTCCCTGGCGATTCTACATGAGTCCACCGGTCTCCCGGCCTGCCCGCACGAATCCCAAGGAGATGCATCAGCACAGATCCGTCCTGACCCGCGCCGTGCGCCCTATGGAGGGCGGAGCGAGACGCGGCGTAACGGACAAAAATGATACGCCCGATCGGTGACACGGTGCCGTCACTGTGGACAACTTCCCGGCCGCGATGACTCAAACCTTTCGGGTGCGGAAACGTTGAGGTCGCTCCGAATCCCCCGACCGCACATGGCCAGGACAAAGATCCACGCGCCCGAATTCGACGAACTGGAAGATGCGGTGGAGGCCTATGCCGACTTCGTGGGCATCGTTCGGCAGTTGCGACGCGACTGCCCGTGGGACAGGGAACAGACGCACGACTCGGTCAAGCACCTCCTGATCGAAGAGGTCTACGAGACCGTCGAGGCAATCGACGAGAAGAACTGGCCCGAACTCCGCAAGGAGCTTGGCGATCTCCTGCTGCATGTCGTCTTCCATGCGGTGATCGCCGAGCAGGGGGGGCGGTTCACGATGAAGGAGGTCATAGAGGGCGAGTCGGAGAAGCTGGTCCGTCGCCATCCGCACGTGTTCGGGGACGTGGCGGTGGGAGGCGTTCGCGAGGTGCTCGAGAACTGGGAGCAGATCAAGCTCAAGGAGAAGGGGCGGACCTCGACGCTCGATGGCGTTCCGGTCCAGCTGCCGGCGCTGCTTCGCGCCTTTCGCGTGCAGGAAAAGGCCGCGGGCGTCGGGTTCGATTTTCCGACTCCGGCCGGGGCGTGGTCCAAGGTGGACGAGGAGCTTTCGGAGTTCCGCTCGCTCGTCGAGACGGATGCGTCAACCGACGAGAAGGAAGCGGAGCTCGGGGACCTCCTGTTCGCGATCGTCAACTATTCGCGCCTGATGGACCTCAATCCGGAGAACGCCCTGCGCCGGACGAACGAGAAGTTCTCGCATCGATTTCGCCATATCGAAGCTCGCCTGCGCGACCAGGGACGGAGTGTCGCGGATGCCGACCTCGAGGAGATGGACCGGTACTGGGACGAGGCGAAGGGGCTCGAGCGCTAGGGCTCAGCCTTCCTCCACGGACCAGTCATCGACGACACCGACGATGACGACGTTGGCCGGCGCATCGTCCCGCCCCAAAATCTGCCGGACCGCGCTGCCCTCGCGGACGACGAGCACGACGTCACCGGTTCCGGCTCCATACCCGGGATCGAGCGCGAGCCGGTCCGGCGTCTCGTCGCTCGTACCGTCGAGACGGATCGACTGCACGACCAGGAGCTTGCTCGTCTCGAACGCCGTGGCCTTCTGCGGAGCGACGGCGGTTCCGGTGACCCGGCAGAGTTGCATGGGCGAATTCCTGACGTTGCGATGCGTCCGCAAGGTACCCCGGGCGCTCCGGGGGACCAAGGGGCCTACGCGACCTCCAGGGACGTCGGCCGCGCGCCGGGAATCCGGCGTCCGCGGGCCGTGGACGCGGGTTACCGGACGAATCGTTTGAGTTCGTCGACGCGCCGGACGATCGACTCGCGGTCCATGGTCCGGAAGCGTTCCGGAAGCAGGGCCTGCGAAGTGCATTCCATCACGGCTGCGAGGGTCTGCAACTCCACTTCCAGCGGGTAGGTGGGGGGCATGAAGTCCTCGACCACCTGTTCCAGGATGTCCGCCGTCACCTTGCCGTCCGGACTCGTCGCGGCACGGAACTTGGCACGGGTGAGCAGGGCCTCCATGTCCGCTCCGCTGAAGGTTCTCTCGCCGTTCAGCAGGGCGTTGGGCATGTCGTCGACGGACAGGTCCACGTGCGTCCTCCGGAGCATGACGCGCAGGAGTTCCTCTCGCTCCTCCCGGGTGGATGGGTAGAAGAGGGCGATGTGTTCTTCGGCGCGACCCTGGCGCTTGAGATCCACGGGGACGAAATCCGGCCGCGCCGTGACCAGGAAGAAGATCACGCGACCACGATGCTTCGGCTCGCTCATGAACGCCGCGATCTGGCCGAACACGCGTTTCGAAACGCCTGAATCCCCCTGGGCGTCGCGGTTTCCGAGCGCGGCATCCGCCTCGTCGATCATTACGGCCACTGGCGTCATGGCCTCGAGCAGCCCGAGAATCCGCTCCAGGTTTGCCTCGGTCTGACCCTGCCACTGGGAGCGGAAATTCTTCAGCTTCACCATCGGGATGCCAATGTCGCCGGCGAAGCACATGATCGTGAACGTCTTTCCCGTGCCCACGGGGCCGCTCACGAGATAGCCCATCGGCATCACGTCCGAACGCCCTGAGCGGAGTGCGTTCGCGGCCTGGCGCAGGTGTTCCTTCGCCTGGGTGTGACCGGCCACCATGTCGAGATTCCAGTCCGTCTCGACGAATTCGAGCATTCCCCGGGCCTCGGCCTCGATGAACTCCTTCTTCAGATCGGAGAGCACATCGTAGGTCAGGTCCGT
>JAHEEH010000153.1 GCA_024640835.1 Bacteroidota bacterium | reverse complement strand
CGCGTGCGAGGCTCCAGCGCCGTCCGACTCGGAGAGCGATTCCCGGGCGCGCGGATCCAGGAGGAAGCGGGCGTTGAGGAACGCGTCACCGACGCCGGAATGCAGGGTGGACAGGTTGGATGGAAGATCCAGCGCCGCGACGAGCGCGAAGCGTCCAGCCTGCTGAACGGCCTGTACGACCGGTACGTACCAGTTGTCTCCGGTCAGGATCACGACCGTGGAGAGCTCCGGCCGCGCATGGAGGACGGACGAGGCGAGCAGGGCAAGACTGCAGGCACCGTCGGTGCGCTGGACCGCGCCCGAGACATGGCGGGCCTCGACGCCGGCACCGGTCAGATCGGTGAGAATCGTCCCGGCGTCGACCGGATGCGATGCGAAATCACCGATCGCGATGGCATGGGCGGATCGGAGCCCCATCTGGGACTCGAGGTAGTTGCGCAGTTCCCCGAGCATCGCGAGCAGAAACCGGTGCGGCTGATCGCTCCGGCCCGTGCGGTCGGCGAGGGCATCGACGAGGTTGTCGTAGTCGACCAGGATGACGCCCTGGTTCATCTCGGTGGATGCGGGGCTGCGGTGTCGTCGGGAGGTCATTTCCGTGGGGTAGCGTCTGGTGTGCCTGACGTCACGAATCGGCGACGTCGAGCTCGAGAACGGTCAGGTTGTGGTTGGTGTAAATGCAGATGTCGGCCGCGATGCCCAGTGACTTCTCCACGATTTCCCGGGCGGAAAGGTCCGGGGCGTGGGCCACGAGCGCCCGTGCGGCGGCAAGTGCGTAGGGTCCGCCCGAACCGATGGCCACGATGTCGTCATCCGGTTCGATGACGTCGCCCGTCCCCGAAATCAGGAGCAGCCTGTCCGACGCGGCGACCGCGAGGAGAGCTTCGAGGCGCCTCAGGTAGCGATCCGTCCGCCAGTCCTTCGCCAGCTCCACGGCGCTTCGCGTCAGATTGCCGCCGAACTGCTGCAGCTTCTCTTCGAATCGTTCGAACAGGGTGAACGCGTCGGCGGTGGCGCCGGCAAAACCGGCCAGGATCCGCCCGTCATGCAGGAGCCGGACCTTCTGCGCCCGGTGCTTCATCACCGTGTTGCCGAGCGTCGCCTGTCCGTCGGATCCCAGGGCTACGCGACCGTTGTGATGCACTCCTACAACCGTGGTGCTGTGCATGCGGCGATGTGAACGCGTCATTCCCTCCACCTTCGATAGATATCGTACGATCCATAACGCATGACGACGCAATTCAGACGCCACGCAATACAACTATCGCAATGTACGGTCCGGGCCGGGGCGGTCGCAACGGGCTTCAGCGCCGGTGGAGTGCGAGGGCCTCGACGAGCCGGTCCTGCACCTCCCGGACACGGGAGGCCGGCACCGTGAAATGGTTCGCCATGATCGAGAAAGCGAACGTGGATCCACCGTCCGTGCGAACGTAGCCCGAAAGGGCGCTGGCGTTCGACACGGTCCCCGTCTTGGCGCGGACGTTGCCCCGGGCCCTGCCGTCCGGGAAGCGGGATGCCAGGGTGCCGTCGACGCCGCCGACGGGCAGCGAGAAGAGGAACGCGTCCCGCGTGGACCGATCGGGATGGCTCCACATGAAACGGAGCAGCGCCAACGTCGCGGAAGCGGAGACGAGATTCTGACGAGAGAGGCCCGACCCGTCCACCAACTGGATGGACAAGGTGTCGATTCCGGCCTGGGACAGCACGGGACGCACGGTGCGCCAGGAGCGGGCCGCCGAGGAACCGGGCCCGCTCCGTGCGCCGATCGTCTTCAGCACCTGTTCGGCATACAGGTTCTGGCTCCGCTTGTTGAGTACCAGGACGATCTCCGCCAGCGGCTCGGACACGTGCCGTGCCACGCGGCGCATCGAGGGCGCGTCATAGCTCGGCTTGATGGACAGGTCGTCCACATCGCGCGGGACTCCCAGCACGGCTATCCCGGCGGCCAGCAGGGTCTCGCGGAGGACATGAACGAAGTACGCCGTGGGGTTGGAGACGGAAACGGACTCGAGGTCGGCGTCTCCCGACGGGATGGCGGAGCCGATGCGCAGCCGGTTGTCGGAGCGGCCCCGGGTCCAGGATTCACGCACGCGGCCGGACTCCGTGGTCACCGTGGCGTTCAGGACCTCCATGTACGACGTGGAAGCCGGTTCCCACGTGACCTGGGCCGGAGCTCCGGCGGACGTGCCCCGCGCGGTGAAATCGACCGTGTTGTCGTGATACGACAGGCCGCTGATCTCGGCGGAATACCAGAACGGCTCGTCGTCCCAGCTCCAGCCGTATCCCAGCATCTGGTCGTCGAACACGTCGTCATCGCCTATGATGTCCCCGTCGATCACCCGGACGCCGGCAGTCCGGAGACTGTCCGCCCACTGCCGGAACACGAGCGTGGGGTCCCCGCTGAACCGCGGTCCGAGCACGGGGTCCCCGCTGCCTCGCACCACCAGGGGGCCGTGGAGCACCCCGTCCTCGACCGGTCCGGCCGCGAAGAGGTCGGTCTGGTACCGAAAGTCGGGACCCAGCAGGTGCAGGGCGGTCGCCGTCGTGTACAGCTTGGTGTTTGATGCGGGGACGAGATTGACCCGATCATCGTGCGCGAAGACCTCCCGGTCCCGGGTCAGGTCGTGGACGGCCACGCCCCAGATGGCGTTCGCCATTCCGGAATCGTCCAGTATCCGGTCGAGCTCCCTACGAAGCGCGGATTCCGAGGTCGTGGCCTGCTGTGCGCGTGCCGGCCGGATGCCGATGGAGAGAGGGAGTAGCGCGAGAATCGGGATCCAGCGCACGATGCGGCCGGGGAGGAAGTGGAGCATGGATGCGGGTCAACCGGGAGGAGGGATGCGCTCGGGGTCCGGGCGTGCCAGAAGGACGAAGACATGCTGGGCATCTCCCAGCAGGGCAAACGGCCTCACGAACACGCGCCAGGAGGGATCACCGGGCAGTTCGTCGACCCGTTCGACAGCCCCGATGGGAAGCCCGGGCGGGTATACCGCGGAGTAGCCGGAGGTCACGACTTCCTGGCCTACTTCCACTGGATCGGTCCTCATGACGTGATCCATTTCGAGCAGGTCGCGCCGGTCGCCGCTCCAGCGCACGATACCGTCGGACTGGTGTGGATGGATCTTCGCCGGCACGAAAAACTCGGTGTTCTGGTAGGACATGACCTGCGAGAACCGCTCACCCACGAGAACGATCTTGCCCACGATGCCGCGTGGATCGACGACCGCCATATCCACCTCGACGCCATCTGCGCGTCCGACGTCGATGGTCAGGGTGTTCCGCTCGCGGAGTATGTCCTTGTACACGATGCGGGCGGCGATGCTCTCGCTCGTGAGTGAATCCTCGTACGCAAGCATTTCCCTCAGTTCGTCGTTCTCCAGGACGGCCTCGCGGGCGCGGGCGAGGTCGCCGGACAGACGGATATTGTCGGCCCGGAGATTCTCGTTCTCCTCGAGCGCGCGCAGGTAGCTTCCCGCCACTGCGAACGTGCTCTCCACGGTGCCGGTGAGACCCAGGGCGCGGGCCCTGAAGCCCTTGACCATCGGCTCATTCCACGACAGGACGATCACGACCGACAGGATGACGAGGGCCGCGAACAGGATCCAGTCGCCGAAGCGTTCCCAGAGTCGGAGCATTTCGTGTCGTGAGCGGGAGGGCCGAAGGTCCTAATGTCGGAAATGTCGGGTTCCCGTGAACACCATGGCCATGCCGTGCTCGTTCGCCGCGGCGATCACCTCGTCGTCACGCACCGACCCACCCGGCTGGATCGCGGCAACGGCTCCCGACCGGGCGGCCTCTACGAGTCCGTCGGCGAACGGGAAGAAGGCATCCGATGCCACTACGGAGCCGGCGAAATCCAGCCCGGACTTGGCCCCCTTGCGGACGGCGATTTCCGATGAATCGATCCGGCTCATCTGCCCGGCCCCGACTCCGAGCGTGGCACGGCTGCGGGCATAGACAATGGCATTGCTCTTGACATGCTTGGCGACCCGCCATGCGAAATCCAGGTCCTCCCATTCGCCCGGCGTCGGCGAGCGCTCCGTGACGACGCGCAGGCGTTCACGCAGGTCCGATGCCCCCGGAAGAACGGCGTCCCTGTCCTGGACCAGGAGGCCGCCCACCACCGCCCGCACGTCGGGACGAAGGTCCGAGCGGGCGGCATCGAGCGATCGAATCAGCCTGCGATTCTTCTTCTGCTCCAGGAAGTCCAGGACGCCCTCCTCGAAGTCGGGAGCGATCACGAGTTCGGTGAAGACGGCGTCGATGGCTTCGGCCGCCTGGCGGTCCAGGGGACGGTTCACGACCACGATGCCTCCGAACGGGGACTGCCGGTCCGTGGCGAACGCGGCGGCGTAGGCCGCTTCGAGGGACCCGGCCGTGGCGACTCCGCACGGATTCGTGTGTTTGAGGATCGCGACCGTCGGATCGGCGTCCGCGAACTCGTCGATGAGAGCCAGTGCGGCCGACAGGTCGAGGAGGTTGTTGAACGAGAGATCCTTGCCGTGCAGCTTCCGGAAGAAGCGATCCGGATCGCCGTAGAGCCCCGCCCTCTGGTGCGGGTTCTCTCCGTACCGGAGCGGAAGGGCCAGCGGTGCCGTCAGGGCCACGGCCGGCGCTCCCGTCGACTCCGTCTCCTCCCGGTCGAAGAAGGCCGTCACGGCGGCGTCGTACGCTGCCGTGTGCGCGAATACCTTTCGCGCGAGGCGGCGCCGGGTCGCGAGACCGAGCGTTGCCTCGTTGGCGGCGAGCTCTGCCGAGACCGACGCGTAGTCCTCCGGATCCGTCACGACACCGACGTAGAAGAAGTTCTTCGCGGCGGAGCGGAGCATGGTCGGACCGCCGATGTCGATGTTCTCCACGGCGATGGCGTCGCTCGTGGCGGCATCGGCCGTCGCCTGGCCGAAGGGGTACAGGTTGACGACCACGAGGTCGATGGGCCCGATGCCCAGCTGGCGCAGCTGCTCGAGATCCCCCGGGTCCGTGCGACGGGCGAGCAGGCCTCCGTGAACGGCCGGATGCAGGGTCTTCACGCGGCCGTCGAGGATCTCCGGATATCCGGTAAGCTCCGAAACGGGCGTGACCGGAAGTCCGGCCTCCGCTAGGGCCCGGGCCGACCCTCCGGTCGAGACCAGCTCTACACCGAGGCCGTGGAGGGTTCGTGCGAACTCGACGAGCCCGGCCTTGTCGAACACCGAGAGGAGCGCTCTTCGGACCGGGTATCGGTCGTCGGGGGCGGGAAGGTCCTTGACCTGGATCATGGAGACTGGTCGGATTGGAGTTCGTGATCCGGTTCCGGATCGATGAGCACGCGCCGTCCCTCCACCCGCACCCGGTCACGGGCAAAAAGGCCGAGCGCCTCGGGGTAGAGACGATGCTCCGCCTGGAGCACGCGCGCCGCGAGGGCCTCGGGGTCGTCTTCCTGCCGGACCGGGACGACCTCCTGCAGGACGATGGGCCCGGTATCGTACCCGTCGTCCACGAGATGGACGGTGGCGCCGGTGTACCGCACGCCGGCGGCGATGACGGCCTCGTGCACGCGTCTTCCGTACATGCCCGTTCCGCCGAACGAAGGCAGCAGCGCAGGGTGGATGTTCAGCATACGGTTCGGAAAGGCCTGGATCACCCGGGGCGGAACGTGCCGCATGAATCCGGCCAGCGCGACGAAATCCGCTCGATGGG
>JAHEEH010000152.1 GCA_024640835.1 Bacteroidota bacterium | reverse complement strand
CCGGGCGTTGCGTCTCGCGGAAGCGCGCGGCGTCTTCATCGAGGACGTGGAGTACGGCTCGCCGGCCGAGGACGCAGGGTTCGGGCCCTACGACGTGATCGTGGCGGTCGAGGGGGAGGCCGTGGCGAATCGCAGCGACGTGGTCGAGCGGCTGTACGACTTCCGTCCCGGCGACCAGGTGGGCTTCACCGTCATCCGCGAGGGCAGGGAAATCGAGCTGCGGATGACCCTGGGGAGCGGAAACGGCCGCTGAGCCTCAACCGTCCAGGCCGGTGATCTCGGCGGACAGGTCCCAGAGCTTCGCGGCAAGGGTCTCGTCCATCGAGACGCGCGAGGAACGGCGGGCGCGGTCGTCCACCCAGTAGCCACCCGTCGCATCGGCCGCTTCGGGCGCGACGGCCAGGTGTACCACCGTCCGTGCCCCCTGCTCCGGGGTACGCAGGAAGGGTCGCCCCCAGGCCATCATCCGGCGCATGGGCCCCGTGTTGTTCGAGCCGAAGCGCGTCGCGACGCTTCCAGGGTGGACGGCGTTGACCGTCACGCCGGAGCCGTCGAGTCTCCGCGCCAGCTCGTACGTGAACAGCAGGTTGCACAGCTTGGAGTTGGCGTAGGCACGCCAGGGACGGTATCTGCGGACGGATTGCAGGTCGTCGAGGTCCAGACTGGCCCGTCGGTGCGCGGAGCTGGCGACATTCACGACTCTGCTCGGAGAGGAGGCCCGCAGCGTATCCAGGAGCAGATTCGTGAGCAGAAAGTAGCCGAGGTGGTTGAGGGCGAAAGTCATCTCCAGGCCGTCGACGGACTCTTCCCTTCGGCGAAAGATGGCGCCCGCGTTGTTCACCAGGACGTCGATCTGGGGATAGCGCGTGGCGAGTTCCGTCGCGAGCCGTCGGACATCGGCCTGCGAGGAGAGATCGCACGTGAGCAGGTCCACCTGCGTGTTGCCCGTGTCGCGCATGATTTCCATGAGCGTGTGCCGTCCGCGCTCCCTGGAGCGCCCCACGAGGACGACGCGCGCCCCCATGCGGGCGAGGGCCCGGGCGACGACGCGCCCGATACCCGACGTGGCGCCGGTCACGACGCACGTCATCCCCTCGACTTCGTTCATGCCAACTGCGACCATGCCCGTCGGAAGGCTCGCACGTTCTCGTCCACGGTACCCCGGCCCCGGAACACCGCGCTTCCCGCGACCACCACGTCGGCGCCCGCGTCGATCACGGCCGAAACGTTGTCCGGGGTGATGCCCCCGTCCACCTGTACGTGGGCGTTGGATCCCACGGCGTCCAGCATCGAACGCACCGTCCGGATCCGGTCCGGGCTCTCCGGGATGAACGCCTGTCCTCCGAAGCCCGGGTTGACGGTCATGACGAGGACCAGGTCCACGAGGTGGAGCACCGGCTCGAGGCTCGAGACCGGCGTTCCGGGATTCAGGGTGACGCCCGCGCGGACGCCGGCCTCCCGGATGGACTGCAGCGTGCGGTGCAGGTGCGTGCAGGCCTCGACGTGGACGGTGATCCGGTCCGCCCCCGCATCGGCGAACGCCTTCACGTACCGTCCCGGCTCCTCGATCATGAGATGGACGTCCAGGAACGCTCCGGTGTCGTCCGCCACGGGACGCAGGCTGCGGACGACGGGTGGGCCGATGGTGATGTTCGGCACGAAATGGCCGTCCATCACGTCCACGTGGATCCACTCGGCACCCGCCTCCACGGCCTCGCGGCAGTGGGATTCCAGGTTGGCGAAGTCTGCGGCCAGGATGGAGGGGGCGAGGATCGGCACGGGGACGCGTCGTTCACGGGACTGTCTGCGGCCCGCAAGGTAGCGCTGCCGACCCTCAATCGGAACGAGCCGTTCCGATCAGAAGCCGCGTACGATCGCCACGCCGATCGCCACCAGGATCACGTTCACGAGGGCGAGCGGAAGGAGCTTCTTCCAGCCCAGCCGCATGAGCTGCTGGTACTTGAATCGGGGCAGCGTCCAGCGCACCCAGATGAAGGTGAACGCGAAGAAGCCGGCCTTCACGAGCAGCGACAGGACCTGGAGGACGCCCAGGAGCAGGCTCCCCTCGAGCGCCGGGAATGCGCCGATGATCAGTGATTCGAACGGAAGGAGGTAGCCGCCGAAGAACAGCGTCGAGATCACGAAGGACGCCACGAAGAAGTTGACGTATTCGGCCAGGAAGAACATGCCGAACTTCATGCCGGAATACTCGGTGTGGTATCCGCCCACGAGCTCCTGCTCGGCCTCCGGGAGGTCGAAGGGCGTCCGGTTGCACTCGGCGTACGCCGTCACGATGAAGATGACGGCCCCTATCGGGTTGCGGAAGATGTTCCACCCGAGGATGCCGAAGCCGCCGGCCTGGCTCTCGACGATGTCCATCAGGTTCAGCGACCCGGCCAGCAGCACGACGGACACGACGGCCAGCCCCATGGAGAGCTCGTAGGAGATCATCTGGGCAGACGACCGCAGGCCGCCCAGGAGCGAGTACTTGGAGTTGGAGCTCCAGCCCGCAAGGGTGATGCCGTACACCGAGATCGACGTCAGCGCGAGGAGCACGAGGACCGAGACCTCCATGTCGGCGATCACCACGCCGCGCGCGTACGGAATCAGGGCGCCGCCCGTGAACGCGATCACGATCATGATCGTCGGCGCCAGCGAATGGATGAACGGGCTCGACGCGAGCGGGACGATGTTCTCCTTGAGCACCAGCTTCAGAACGTCCGCAAACGGCTGAAGCAGGCCGAACGGACCGACGCGATTCGGACCGGGCCGATTCTGCATGTAGCCCGAGACCTTGCGCTCGGCGTACACGAGGACCGCGGCGGAGACCAGGAAGAAGTTCGCGACTCCGAACGCGATGAGGGCCGTCCAGTACCAGGCTAGATCCATGACAGGTTCGTTCGTTGTGTTCCGGGCATTGCCCGGTACGTCGGAGTGCTGGGGTTGTCCAGGGGATCGATCATGCAGGCATGGCGGCCGCCCGGAGGCGGACGCCGGATTCACCCATCGCCGCGTACGAGATCTGCGCGAAGGCCTCGACCGTGTCCGCGACCTCGTCCATGACGTATCGCGGTCCCCGGACCTCCATCGCGTGGCCCGCGGCCGCCGCAACTCCCGGCAGGCTGACCCATCCGGGCTGGCAGTCCACCAGGTTCTCCTCGTGGTACCAGCGATCGAACGGCGTGCCGTGCAGGTCGTGACGGCTCCTGCCCACCTCCATCATCAGCGTCCGGTTCATTCCGCGAATGGCCTTGGCCGGGCGGACGCGCTGGGCCTGCCCGTCCTCCGACACGAAGGTCCCCACGGTTTCCACCGCCGTAGCGGCCGGCAGGGTGACGCGGGCGGCGGCGATCGTGCCGTTCGTGGTGTTGTAGGGATGGAGCACGACGGCCACTCCGGACAGGTCCTGCTCGGAACACAGGCCGGACGCGACGGGGTCGTCTTCGAGAACGTAGAGGACTTCGACGGCGCCGCTGGCCAGCCGGGCCTTCAGGCCGGAGGCATCGACGGGGCGAATGCCCAGCAGTTCGCAGCCGCGTGCATTGGGCGTGCGATCGTCCGTCCTCAGCCAGCCGTCGCCGTGTCCGGGCTCGACGTGTGGAATGTACCGAGGAGCGTCGGCACCCAGGGCGGTCGCGAGACGGGCGAGAAGAAAGTTGTCCTCGACCGTCGCGGTCGCCGAGCCGAGGAAGACGATCTTCGAGGGGTCGGCCGCCTGGAGCAGTGACGCCGCCTTCGCATAGGCGTCGTCCCACGTGGCCGGTGCCCCGTCGACCGTCGGCCCGGCCGGCCGGTCGTCGTTGAATCGGGCCAGGTCCAGGCGGTCCTCGTCGGGCAGCCAGTAGGCGTTGACCTCCGCGTTGTCACGCGGGGTGACCTTCATCACGCGGTTGTCCTTCACCCAGTACCAGCAGTTGGAGCCCTTGGCGTTGCCGGTGGTGACGGAGGGCGTCTTCGACATCTCCCACACCCGCGCCTGGAAACGCCAGTCCACGGACGTCAGCGCGCCCACGGGACAGATGTCGATGACGTTCATCGAGTAGGGTTCGTCGAACACCTCGCCCGGCGGGGTCACGGGGAAGTTGCGCACGCCGCGCTCGACGATGGTCAACTGGTGGCTCTTCGAGATCTCCTCCGTGAAGCGGACACAGCGCGTGCAGTTGATGCAGCGCTCGCCGTCGAGCATGACCCGCGGGCCGAGCTCGACCTGCTTGGGCTTGTGCGTCTTCTCGAACTCGAAGCGCGATCCCTCGGGTCCGTACTTGTAGGCCTGGATCTGGAGCGGACAATGGCCGGCCTGGTCGCAGATGGGACAGTCGAGGGGGTGGTTGATGAGGAGCAACTCCAGGGTGTCCTTCTGGGCGCGCGCGACCTGGTCGGAGGAGCGGTGCGTGCGCACCACCATGCCGTCGGCCACGTCCACGGTGCAGCTGGTCTGCAGCTTGGGCATCCAGGCGATCACCGGGTTTCCCGATTCGTCCGCCTGCACCTGGCCCGTCGCCCGGTCCCGGGCCGGCATGCCCACCTCGACCAGGCACTGCCTGCAGTTGGCGGGGGCCGACATGGCCGGGTGATAGCAGAAATGCGGAAGCTCCAGCCCTCGATCCAGGCAGTACTGCAGGAGACGGGGGCGGCCCTCGAACTCGTGCTTCGCGCCGTCTATGGTTACCGTAGGCATGTCAGATCCAGGTCGGAATGCGATGTGGGGGATCAGTCGCCGATCCGCTCGACGAGGGCTCCTTCGGCCACGATCGCCAGGTCCAGGGTCAGGGCACGGGATTCGGCCTCGTCATGTCCACCCTCCTCGGCATGCTCGTGCTGAGCCGCCTCTCCCGCCGACAGCACGCCGGAGACGACGATCCGACGCCCCGAGATGTCCATCGGAAACGTGTACACGTAGGTGCCGCTGGTATCACGGGGTACGTCCACGCGGATCGGGGCGTGGTCGGGATCGACGGCCAGCGTGAGCCAGCAGCCGGAATTCTGGCATACTTCGGCCACTACGCCCTCGACGACCACGGTCTGTCCGACGAATCGCTCCGACTCGGAGACCAGGGACTGCACCGTGACCGCCGATTCCGCCACGACCGGCATGCCGAGAGCATCCCAGCCCGGCTGGGCGTCCGTGGCGACGTCCGGAGCAGGCTCGGGGGTCTGGGGGCCGCAGCCGCCCAGCACCACGGCGGCGATGAAGAGTGCGAACAGGATGCGGGTGGTCGGGCACGAAGGACAGGACATGGTGGATTTCAGTCTTGGTGGATCGGAGCGCCGGCAGCCGGCACGAGCGACGGACGGCAGCGGGCCTCGAATTCGTCGCGGAAACGTTCGACGGTGTACCGGACCGGCCAGGCGGCCGCGTCGGCCAGCGCGCAGACGGTGCGTCCTTCCATCTGCGAGCAGATGTCGATGAGCAGGTCCAGGTCACGCAGGTTGCCTTCGCCCTCGTCGATACGCGTGACCAGGTTCTCGAGCCAGCCCGTGCCCTCGCGACAGGGCGTGCACTGGCCGCAGCTCTCGTGGTGGTAGAAGTGGGTGATGCGGCGCAGGAAGGAGACCATGTCGGTGTCCTCGTCCATGACGAGCATGCCGGCCGTCCCCATCATGGAGCCCACGGTCCGGAGCGAGTCCGGATCCATCGTGATGCCGTCGATCGCGTCGGCCCGGAGCACGGGCGTGGAGCTTCCGCCGGGAAC
>JAHEEH010000151.1 GCA_024640835.1 Bacteroidota bacterium | reverse complement strand
GAACCGGGCCTCCTTCTGCCCCGGGCGGCGCTCGAGCGCCCGCACGAGCGGCTCTTCCCGCCCGGCGAGCGAGACGAGGATCGCCTCCACGGCCTCCATCGAGTCGAACGGGAACAGCCTGCCCGCCCGGCTACGGATCTCGCCCACCGTCTGGGGCCCCCGCAGCAGAAGGACGGCCAGCGCGGAAAGCTCGGGCTCCCCGAGCCCCCAGGCCTCCGCCAGCGCGTGCCGGTATTTCACCGCCCTGCTCCCGGCCCCGGTCACCTGGCCCACCAGGCGGGCCCTTCTCAGGGCGTCCAGGGCGCCCTGGACGTCCGACTCCGTCAGCGAGGTCACCGGATCCCGGTTCGACTTCTGGTTGCAGGCCGACGTGAGGCTGTTCAGCGTAAGCGGGTAGTACTCCGGCGTAGAGCGCTCCTTTTCGACGAGCGCGCCCAGGACGCGGGCCTGTTCGAAGGGGATATCCATGGTCGGACGGGACTCGGCGGGTGATGCGAGGCGGCGGCGTCAGCGAACCAGGAAATCCAGGCTGGAGTCCGGCTCCACTTCGTACGGCGTCGCCTCTCCGTGAAAGATACGGGCTCGTCGCGGGCCCACCAGGCTCGCCGATCCGTCGCGAACCTGGATGGCCGATCCCTCCCGCAATCCGACCACCGGCACGTCGGGATTCACCCGCACGAATTCGAGCAGCCGATCCTCGCGCGTCTCGCCCATGTGCCCGTCGGGGTGGGCGTCGAGATAATGCGGGTTGATCTGGAAGGCCACCAGGCCGAGCGCGGCAAAGGACCGGGGCTCGATGATGGGCATGTCGTTCGTCGTGCGGAGCGTCGGGCAGGCCACGTTCGAGCCGGCACTCCATCCCGCGTACGGCGCCCCTCCGGCGGCCTTTGACCGGATCGCCTCGACGAGGCCCAGCCGCTGCATCTCGTGGACCAGGTGGAACGTGTTGCCGCCTCCCACGGCCACCGCGTCGCTCGATTCCACGATCGACACGGGATCATCCGACCGGTGCACGCTCCGGACCGTGGCACCCGTGGGGGCGAGTGCCGCCGCCACGCGCTCCTCGTATTCGTCGTATCCGAACCGCACGGCGGCGTAGGGCACGAACGCGATGGTCCGGACCCCCGCGAAATGGTCCATGAGCCAGCCGATCGCGTGCTCCAGGTAGCCGGAGCCGGCGTTCATCGAATTGCTGAGCAGGAGAAGTCGCATGGCGAGTCCGGGGTCGGGAGCCCGTTCACGGATCGGCCGGCCGAAGCGGAGACCCCGGTCAGATGCCGGAGGCTATGAGCAGCTCGATGTCGCGGTGCGGCATGCCGAACATGGCCGCAAGGCTCTTCTTGGTCAGGTGGCGGCGATACACGTACGTGCCGTTGCGCAGACCCACGTCCCGCCACAGGGCTTCGTTGATGGATCCCGCGTGGCCGATCTTGAGCAGGTAGGGCACCAGCACGTTCGTCAGGGCGAAAGTCGCCGTGCGCGCCGCGTTCGACGGCATGTTCGGAATGCAGTAGTGGATCACGCCGTGGCGGACGAAGCTGGGTTCGGAGTGCGTCGTCGGGCGGCTCGTCTCCACGCACCCGCCCTGGTCGATCACGGCGTCCACGATCACCGAGCCGGGACGCATGGCGGCCACCATGTCCTCGCTCACGAGCATCGGGGCGCGCTGCCCGGCCGTCATCATGGCGCCGATCACCACGTCGGCCCGGGCCACGGCCTGGCGGATGTACTGCTCGGTGGCCATGGCGGTGGTGATCCGGCGATCCAGGTAGTGCTCCATCACGCGTAGAGCGCCCAGGTCGTTGTCCAGGACGATGACGTGCGCTCCGAAGCCGAGCGCCGTGCGGGCCGCCCATTCACCGACCACGCCCGCGCCCAGGATGACCACCGTCGACGGCGGCACGCCCGAGATGCCGCCCAGCATCACCCCTTTTCCGCCTGCTCCGCTTTCCAGGTATCGCGCGGCGATCTGAACCGACATCGATCCCATGATCTCGTGCATCATGCGCACGATGGGGAGGGTGCCGTCGGAGTCCCGGATGAACTCGAACCCGATGCCCGTGACACCGAGCTCCATCAGTCGCTTGAGAAAGTCCGGCGTCGTTCCTCCGAGGTGGAGCGCCGAAATCAGGGTCTGCTTCTCGCGCAGCAGGCGGGTCTCCTGGTCGTTGGGCGGCCCGACCTTGACGACCAGTTCGCACTGGGCGTAGAGGTCGGCGGCATTCTGCACCACCTCCGCCCCGAGCTCCGAGTACTCCTGGTCGGGAAAGTTGGCCTGCCCGCCGGCCTTCTGCTCCACGTAGACCTGGTGCCCGTTCGCCACGAGCGTCTGCACGCCGGCCGGCGACAGGGACACGCGGCGCTCCTCGTTGGAGACTTCGCGCGGGACGCCGATCCGGAACGAGCGCTGCTGCTCGCCGATCGGCGAGCGCTTCTCCATGGTGAGCAGCCCCCGCTCGAGGCCGAGTCCCTGCAGGGCTGGCACTTCCATGCCGCATCCTCCGACGAGTGATTCGGAAAATATACGAGGCTTCGGCCGGAATCCCCGTTACGATGCCGCCATGCGGGCCAGGAGCACGGCGGCGGCGGCCGCGACGTTCAACGACTCGGTGGCCGCCAGCGACCCGGAAGCCGGTATGGTGACGAAACCCGAGCACGCCGCCCGCACGGCCGGCGAGAGCCCCGCGGCCTCCGCTCCGAGGACCAGCGCGACGCGATCGGCCGGAGTCCACTCGGCCAGGGGAACGCCGCGCATGTCGGCCGCCCGGACCTCGAAGCCGGCGCCGCGAAGGCGAACGGCCAGGGCCGCCAGGTCCTCCGATTCGGACAGCGTGAGATCCCAGATCGCCCCCATGCTCGCCCGGACCACTTTCGTACCGTGAAAGTCGGCAGTTCCCGGCCCGGCCACCACGTGCTCCACGCCGAACCATGCGGCCGACCGGAGCAGGGTGCCCACGTTGCCCGGATCCTGCACGCCGTCCAGGAGCAGCAGGCGGCGGACCGCTCCGGGATCGATGTCGGCGGACCCGGGAAGGGACGCCACGGCCAGGATCCCCTGGCTCGCCTGCACGTCACCGAGGCGCTCGACCGTGCGGTCGGGCGCGCGGAACGCCGGACACTGCAGTCGGGCCAGAAGGCCGCCGACCTGCGGGTCGTCCTTCACCGACTCGGAAACGACCACGTCCACCAGCGGGGCACGCGCCTGGACGGCCGACGAGACCGACCGCAGTCCCTCGATGAGAAACTGGCCCAGCAGGTCACGTCCTTTGCGCCGCGAAAGCGTCGCGATCTCCTTGCGGCGGCGCTCGGTGAGCGGGGTCATGTCCACGGAGCCACCCAAGATTCGTCCATCCCTGTGTCGCGAAGAAGGCCAGAGCGCGGTACTTTGGCCATTCCGCGCAAGATACGCGTCCTGCACGGCTCAACCCCCGACGTCCGAGACAGCTCCAGGCGTGTCTCCCAACTGCATCCCAGAGCAATGTCCCAGTTCAAGCGCAGCGTATACGAGCGGTCGATCTACAAGGAACCCGGCCCCATCCGCGACTCGGAGAATCCGTTCGAGGCGATGGTGGAGCGGTTCGACGTGGCCGCCAAGATTCTCCAGCTCGATTCCGGCTTCTACGAGTACCTCGTAACGCCCTCCCGCATCCATATCACGGCCATTCCGGTCATGATGGACAGCGGGCAGATGCGCGTCTTCCAGGGATTCCGTGTGATCCACAACGAGATCCTGGGCCCCTCGAAGGGCGGCATCCGGTACGCCGAGGACGTGAACCTGGAGGAGGTCAAGGCGCTCGCCGCCTGGATGACGTGGAAATGCGCCGTCGTGAACGTTCCGTTCGGAGGCGCGAAGGGGGGCGTGGTCTGCAATCCGCGCGAAATGAGCCCGGGTGAGCTCGAGCGGCTCACCAGGCGCTACACGGCCAACCTGATCGACGTGTTCGGACCGGAGAAGGACATCCCCGCCCCCGACATGAACACCAACGAGCAGATCATGGCGTGGATACTGGACACGTATTCCATGCATGCGAAGCGCACCGAGACCGCTGTCGTCACCGGAAAGCCGATTCTGCTCGGCGGATCGCGGGGCCGTCGCGAGGCCACCGGACGCGGCGTGATGACGGTCACGCTGGCCGCCATGGAGCGGTTGGGCATGAGGCCCTCCCAGTGCACGGTGGCCATCCAGGGATTCGGAAACGTCGGCTCGATCGCCGCGCAGCTGCTCGAGGAACAGGGGTGCAGGATCGTCGCCATCAGCGATGTGTCGAGCGGCTACTTCAACGCCGAGGGTATCGACGTCGGCGCGGCCGTGGAATACTCGGCGGCCCACGGCAACTCGCTCGAGGGCTTCCCGGGCGCCGAGCCCATCACCAACGAGGAGCTGATCACGGCCGACGTCGACGTCCTGGTCCCCGCCGCCAAGGAAGACCAGATCACGCGCCACAACGCGCCCGACATCAAGGCGAAGATCATCGCCGAGGGCGCAAACGGTCCGACCACTCCGCGCGCGGACGACATCCTGAACGAGCGGGGGGTGCTGGTCATTCCCGACATCCTCGCCAACGCCGGCGGCGTGACCGTATCCTACTTCGAGTGGGTCCAGGACCGCCAGGGGTACTTCTGGACCACCGACCGCGTGAACCGGCGACTCGACCGGATGATGCGGACCGCCTTCGACTCCGTGTTCGACGTCGCCTCGCGCCATGACGTGTCCCTGCGCATCGGCGCCTACGTCTATGCCATCGAGAAGGTGGCCGGCGCCCTTCGCCTGCGGGGCATCTACGCATGAGACGGGCCCCGTCCCGAACTTCGGGACGTCCGGCCGTCGCTTCCACCAGCCCGACCGCCGCTTCGTGATCCGCCCGCTGACCGTGATCGTCCTCGTCGCCGCCGTCCTGCCATGGGATGCGCAGGCCCAGGCGACCCATGCGGAGCGATTGGGTGCGCTGGCGGTCGCGTGCGTGGTCGGGCCGACCGCGGGGGCGGACACCGTGTCCGTTTCGGGGCCCGAACGGCTCCCGTTCGTCCGATCCGCGATCGTCGCGGCCTGGCAGGCATCCGGCGTGACGGTGTACGATGCCGACGGCCCGGGCCACGCCGTTCGACTCGAGGTGCTGGACGCCGGCGTACGCTATGCCAGGGCGGACCAGGGCCTGATCGAGCGGACCGTCCGGCTGGAGCTCCTGGTTCGGATCGCGGCGGCGGACGGTCTCGTCCTGGTCGACGAGACCTGCTCCCGTTCGGAGTCGGATCTCGTGGAACGCGACGCCCTCGAGTCCCTCGAGAACCCGACCTGGCCGGAGACCATGGCCGAGGCGCCGCCCCGTGGCTTCCTTCGGCGTATCCTGCAGCCGGTCGTCATCACGGCGGCGACGGCCGCAGGCGTCTTCCTGTTCTTCTCGCTTCGAAGTCGTCGGGCCAATGATGGGGGATAACGGCGCGACATGCCGATTCGCGGGCGGGGTGCTCGGCCTCCTCCTGGGAGCGGCGGCCTGCGCCGTGCCCGTGCCCCCGACGGGCGGACCTGCCGACACGACCCCCCCGCAGCTCGTCGCCAGCGAGCCCGCGTCCGGATCCGTGCGATTCGCGGGCGACCACGTCCGGCTGGAATTCGACGAGTACGTGGACGAGCGGTCGGTGGCGTCGGCCCTCCATCTCACCCCCACGCCCGTCCGTCCGCCCGAGATCCGGTACGGAGGTCG
>JAHEEH010000150.1 GCA_024640835.1 Bacteroidota bacterium | reverse complement strand
GGGCAGACGGGAACGCAGGCATTGCAGTCGATGCATTCATCCGGGTGGATCACGAGGAAGTTCGGACCTTCGTAGAAGCAATCGACCGGGCACACCTCGACGCAATCGGTGTGCTTGCAGTTGATGCACGGCTCGGTGACGACGTACGGCATGACTTGGACCGGATGGCTGCAATCATCAATCGGCGGCCAATATAGCCCCGTGTCCCAGTGTGGACAAGGCGATGATTGCACGCCCGTGCGTGTATATTCACGACCTTCATACGGTACCCGACACATCATGAAACGACTCCTTCCCGTCCTCCTTTTCGCTCTCCTCCTGTCGGGCTGTGGACCCGATCCCGAATCCCTTCTCGAGGAGACCGCCCGGGGCATACACGAGCGCGTGATTGCGATCGACACGCACGACGACATCCCGGCGAATTTCGCGACGGACGAGGTGAACCCGTGCCTGCGGGGCGACCGCCAGGTGGACGTCGTCAAGATGGAGGAGGGGGGACTGGACGCTGCATTCTTCGTCGTATACGTCGGGCAGACCGAGCGGACCGACTCGAACTACGCGGAGGCGCGGGAGAGCGCCCTGGGCAAGTTCGCCGCGATCCGGCGCCTGGCCGAAGAGCTCTGCCCGGACCGGATCGGCCTGGCGACGTCTCCGGACGACGTGGAGCGGATCGTGGCCGAGGGCAGGAAGGTGGCGGCCATCGGCGTGGAAAATGCGTACTCGATCGGAACGGACCTGTCGCTGGTCGCCCGGTTCAAGGAACTGGGTGCCGGCTACTTCGGCCTGGTGCACGGCGGGCACAACGACATCGCGGATTCGTCCACGCCGCGGGAAAACCTGGGAGATTCCACGGCCGAGCACGGGGGCGTGAGCGCGTTCGGAGAGCAGGTGATCGCCGAGGTCAACCGCGTCGGCATGATGATCGACGTGTCCCACGCGTCGAAGGACGCCATGCTCGATGCCGTGCGCCTCTCGAAGGCGCCGATCATCGCTTCGCATTCTTCGACGTCGGCGCTGCGCGACGTTCCCCGCAACCTGGACGACGAGCAGCTGCTCGCCCTGAAGGGAAACGGGGGCGTGGCCCAGATGGTCGCGCTCGGTGAGTACGCGAAGGCGAATTCGCCCGAGCGCGAGGCGGCCATCGAGGCCTTTCGCGAGGAGGCGGGCTTCGGGCGGGGCCGGCAGCCCGGCGTGGTCACGGATTCCATGATCGCGGCGTACTTCGCCCGCATGGCGGAAATCGACGCGGAGTTCCCGGGACCGAACGTGGCGGATTTCGTGGATCACATCGACCACGCGGTCGAGCTCATCGGCATCGACCATGTCGGCATCAGCTCCGACTTCGACGGCGGCGGCGGGGTGGTCGGGTGGAACGACGCGTCCGAGACCTTCAACGTCACGCTGGAGCTCGTACGGCGTGGCTACACGGAAGAACAGATCGCCAAGCTCTGGGGCGGCAACCTGCTGCGCGTATGGCGCGAGGTCGAGCGCGTAGCCGCCGATCTCCAGTCCACCGAATAGCGGAGTCGTGGTCGATACCGAGGCCCTATTCTCCCGCGTCGCGTCCGAGGACTGGACCGGAGCGCTGGACCTTCTGCAGACGGGGTCGGATCGACCGCCGGATGATCCGGTCACGGTGCGCGCGCTCGAGCTGCTCGCATCCGGAATCGAACGGTGTCTGGACGCCAGGTCGCTGTCCGACGCCGACGTGGAGCGCTACGTCCTGCTCGGGCGATCCCGACGACTTCCCGTGGGGCGGGAGCGGGAGGCCCGGGCCGTCGAGAGCCTGCTGCAGCGATACCGGGATGCGCCCGTGCGCGCACTCGCGATCGCGAGGCTCCGCCCCGATCTGCCCGGTGCGATTTCGGTCATCGGTCAGTACGGGAGGCCGGAGAGGTCGGTCCTGGATGACGGGGAGGCAGGACACCGCGTCGTGGCCTCGGAGCCGACCGTGATCCCGGGGGACGCCGGACGCTCCCTGTTCCGATCACCTCTCGAGCAGGCGTTCCATGCGGCCGCGTGCCGCGTCTTTCCGGAGGCCCTCGTCCAGTGCAACGTCGCGCTGCACGCAGCGCTCGACTTCGACCGTGTGAAGGGCAGATTGACGGCCTCGGAGCGCCACCACTTCTTCCGGGGCCTCGTGGATTGCGTGGTATTCGATCCGGCACGGGAATTCCTCCCGATCCGGTTCTACGAGTTGGACAGCACGATCCATGACGACGCGGTCCGACGGGAGCGCGACGCGCTCAAGGATCGGATCCTGTCCGTGGCCGGACACCGGCTGCTGCGCATCCGCCCCTCGGCCGGGTTCTCCGGGCCGGGTGACGAGGAAGCCCTCGTGCGCCTGCTCCGGGGCCTCGAGTCCGCTTATATTGCCGAGGAGGATTCCCGCTCCACCCGATGACCGCCCGAAGCCGCCGATCTGCCCGCCTGGAAGCGATCTTCTGGATCGCCGGGCTCGTTCTGGTGGCCGTGGCCGATCCGACCCGTGCCCCCTCCCTCACGGTGTGCCCGCTCGCGCACCTGGGCGAGATGCTCGGGTTCGCCATCTGCCCGGGATGCGGACTCGGTCGCGCCGTGGCGTGGCTCGCCCGTGGCGACCTTGCCGCCTCGTTCTCCATGCATCCGCTGGCCATACCGGCCGTAGGGATCCTGGTGTATCACGCAGCGCGGCTGTGGCACGGATCAAGAGCCCTGCCGACCCCCATCGTCCACTGACTTTCGAGACATGTCCAAGATCATCCGCTACATGCCCGAACTGCAGGACGACGAGCAGTTGCACGTCGCCACCCTGTTCCATGACATGACGGAGGAGCAGGCCGAGCAGTTCGCGCGGGTCTATCGTCAGCGACGCAAGGAAACGAGCATCACGCTGGCCACCGGGCTCGTATTCCTCATCGGGTTTGCCGGCATCCACCGGTTCTATCTGGGCCAGGTCGGCATGGGGCTCCTGTACTTCTTCACCTGGGGCCTGTGCGGGGTGGGCCAGGTCATCGACCTGGTCCGGTACCGGGAGCTCACGTACCGGTTCAACCAGCGGCAGGCCGACGAGGTCGCCATGCTCGTGCGCGGAGCATTCCCGAGTCCGCCGAAGGCCCTGGAGGAGTAGCGCCGGCCTCAGGGGAGGTAGGTCACCGTGCGCGTCCGCGTCACCCCCCCGGCTTCGAGCACCAGCAGGTAGGTGCCGCCCGCGAGCCCGGACGCGTCCAGGAGGATGGACTGGGGTCCGGCGGGCCGGAAGCCGTCCACCAGCGTCGCGACGTGCCGGCCGAGCACATCGAAGGCCCGAAGACGGGCGACGCCCGGGACGGGCAGCGAGAACGGGACGACCGTCGTCGGATTGAAAGGATTCGGGTACGCGGGCGAGAGGACGGCCTCGGCCGGAAGCTCGATGACAGGCTCCGCGTCCGTGGAGAGTGCCTGCCAGGTGGCCTCGTATTCGACGAGCGGCAGGTAGTTGATCGCCCCCGACCCGTTGTAGAGCACGAGGATCGCGGAGTCGTATTCGCCCTCGAAGGTGGTCGGGGTCGAGGACGGCAGCAGATCGTGCCACTCGCGACCCCCGTCCGCACGATACAGGACGAGGCGCGCCCGCATCCGCCCGTTGAACCGGGCTACATCCACGGGGTCGGTCGACGCGAGCCAGAACCGGAAGGAGAAATCGCGAACGTCCCGCCAGGACCCGTACCGGACGGATCCGCCCTCCACCGGGACGCCGGACGCAGACGTCATCGTCGTGGAAGACCCGTCGACGGGAGCGGGAAGGAGCGCCTGGACACCGGCCCGGTGCAGGGGGACATGGGAGAACTCTGCGGCGAGGGTGGCGTCGTTCACCGCGTTCGCCGTGTGCAGGTCGCCCACCACCTGGAGAAACGAGGGAGCGCCCGGGATCTTCCCCAGCGCGTCCTTCACGGCGTTCCACCCGATGTTGTTCTCGCGCACGATGCTGCCCGTGGCTTCCGGCCCGATGCGATCGGCGAGGTAGCCGAAGAAGAGACTCGCCCGCTCGTAGTCCAGGAGATCCTGGCGCCACGTGAAGAGCGGGAGGGACATCTCCTCCACTTCCGACAGGTAGCTCGTTCCGCGCCAGAAATACCCGTTGGCCAGCATTCCGTACTCCGCGAGTCCTTCCATGTTGAAGCTCTCGTCGCCGCCGTACCCGTTGTGGATCAGGTGCGTGAGCTCGTGGGCGGCGACTCCCGCGAGGAGACCCAGGGACGAGGTGCCCTCCTTTGCGTCCAGGTACAGGACCAGCCGCTGGTTGCCGACTCCGGGCTCGGCGTCGGGCCATAGGTCGACGCTGTGCACGAAGCCCACCGTCGAGCCGTTCTCGTTGTTACCCGGCTCGATGTCGTACATGAGGATATCGACGAGGCCCCCGTCGTCGTCGAAGTCGGGCAGGTTGCCGAAGAGGTACAGGTCGTTGTCGATGATTCCGAATCCCTCGCGGAAAGCCCCTGCGGGAGCCGCAGTCTCCATCGGCCCGTCCAGCGACCGGACCAGGTCCTTCTTCTGGGCCGTCATGGTGGCCCATTCCGCCACGTCCACCCACTGGTAGTAATGGTCGGCGATGTCCACCAGTTCGAAATCGCGCGGACGCCACGAGGCCGTGTTCAGGTCCGTTCCGTCCAGCACGTTGAACGAGCGCACCTCGCCGATGACCGGAGGGGTCTGGGTCTTGCGCGCCACGTCCAGGAGTCCGGCGTCGCGTGCGCGGACGTACGCGGCCAGCGCCTTGCGCGTGGTCTCGGACGAAAGGTCGGTCCCGCACCAGGGGCGCTGCTCCAGGCCCTGCGCCCGGGCGCCCACGGTCAGCGTCGCCGCGACGAGGCAGGCCACGGCAATCCGCAGGGCGGAATCAATCCTTGTGGACGGGCGTGCAGTCCAGGGTCGATATACACGCCGTGATCCCATGTCCGTCATCCGGAGCGCCCTCGTCGCCACCGCTCTGCTTGTGTTCACCGGTTGCGTATCCACGGGACCCGCGGAGCCTCCGATTACCGTGCAGGGGCTCGTCTCCTTCCGGGGGGCGGAGCCGTTTGCGGCGGCGTGGCTGGAAACCGACATGCAGACGTTCTACGTGCTGGTGATGGACGATGCCCGGGGGGCTGCCCTGATGACTCCCGCGATGTACCGGGTGACCGGGCGGGTGTACCGGGATTCGTGGAACGGGATCCCGATGGCCCACCTGGCCGTGGATTCCATGCAGCGCATGGATCGGTGACCTACTTGACCAGCAGCATGGGCCGGGAGATCCGTTCGGGTCCCGCGTCCAGCGAGTACAGGTAGAGTCCGCTCGCCAGGCCGGTCGCGTCGAACCGCGCCTCGTGCCGGCCCGCCGCCATCACGCCGTCGACGAGCGTCGCGACGCGGCGACCGAGCAGGTCGAAGACGTCCAGGCGGACGCGGCCGGCGGACGGCAGGCGGTACGCGATGGTCGTCGACGGGTTGAACGGATTGGGCCAGTTGGGCTCGAGCGCGTAGGCGTCGGGCAGATCCGGAAACTCCTCGTCGGCCGTCGGGACCAGGAAGGTGGCCCGGATGGGGAGGACGCGTGTGTTGAGGTTGACATCGCCAGAAACAAGCTCACCGAATCGGCGCCACCCCGCCGGGCTGAAGATCGAGGAGCTGTAGAAGAGTGACGGGGAGTTCTCCTGGGTCGGATCCCAGGTCGAAACCGGGTAGGCCAGGTAGTTGTCGTCCGTTCCCGCGTTCGCG
>JAHEEH010000149.1:3919-5755 GCA_024640835.1 Bacteroidota bacterium | reverse complement strand
GACGAAGAGCCCAAGTCCTGACCGGAGCGGTCCCGAAAGAGAGGGACCCGGCGCCACCCGGCACCGGGTCCCTCGTGCATTACGGCAGACCTGGCCGGGGCCGTCTCAACTTGACGACGGTCATGGACCGCGAGATCACGAATCCAGTTCCGCCCGCAGGCCTGCGCCGCCGGTCGCGAATACCGGACGAGACCACCGACCTCTCCCGGACCGGGTGGAGGGCATCGGCGCCCTTCCCCTACATCGACAGCATGCCCGCCGCGCGGCCAGGGGTTAGACCGCGAGGCCGATCTGTGCGAGCAGCGCCTCCAGATCCCCGGCGGCGGCCGGCAGAAGGGACTCGATACCTGGAACCAGGCCGGCGATCCGGGCATCCGTGCCCGGAGGGGCGTACACCGGGCGATCGATTCCGAGCAGGAAGCCCCACTCGGCCCGCCGGGCCGCCTCGTAGGCCGCCAGGCTCTCGGACCCGCCCCGCCCCTCGAGCACGTCACAAATCGCCTGTGCCAGGTCCCGGGCCTCGAGCAGACCCACGTTCATCGACTGGATGCCGACCGGCCCGGTCATGTGGGCCGAGTCACCGGCCAGCCAGATCCGCCCGTCTCCCATGCCGGCCGCGCGGCGGCGCTCGAACCGGACCAGCAGCCGCCAGCGCAGATCCTCCACCGAGCCCCGGAACCAGGGTGCGCGCACCCGGAGGAACTCGCCCAGCGCCTCGGGTTCGATCTCCGGATACCCGACGCCACCCAACTGCACGTCCGAGCGCTCCTTGATGCGGCTCACGGTGGACGCTTCCCCACCCGGCACTTCGAAACTCCAGCGACAGTATCCGTCGGGCATCGGCCAGACGACGTTCTGCAGCCCGTCGTGGAGCATGATCCGCATTTCGTCTCCCAGCTCGGCGTCCGTACGGAACTCGAACACGGCGAAATGCTGCACCGGGCCCACCTCGGGCCAGTCGATCCCGATGGCCTGGCGCACCCTCGACCGGTGGCCGTCCGTTCCGATGACAAAGGCCGGCTTCATCGCGCGGGTTCGCTGGACCACCCACTCGCCGTGCTCCACGGCATAGCCGAGACCTTCCCGCGCCAGCTTGTCGACCGTCAGGTCCACGCCGTCGGCCACGGGCTGCATCTGCGCGAGCTCGTGGTTCCACATCACCTTGACGCCGCGCGCGGCCAGGGCGTCGACCAGCAGGCGCTCGAGCACGTCCTGGCGCAGAACCGCCACGAACGAGTGGTCCCGGTGCAGCGCCCGCAGGTCCACATCCGCAAACCGATCGCCGCCGTCGTAGAATCCGACGTGGCGCACGCGACGCGAAGCAGCGAGTACCGGGCCAAGGAGGGCGAACTCTTCCAGCAGCTCGAGCGAGGCGGCGTGCAGGGCCAGCGCATAGCTGTGCGCGGTCGGACGCCACTCCTTGTCGATGATGCGGACCCGGTGCCCCCGGGATGCAACGTTCAGCGCGGCGAACAGGCCGACGGGACCCGCACCGACCACTACGACGTCCGGCTCGGCATGAAACATGAAGGCACCCTCTGGCGAACGGATTGGATCGTCTGAAAACACCTGAAACCGGGCGTTGTTCAGGGAGAGCCAGGAGAGGAAATCACTGTACGGAAATGACGTACGGCCGTGACGGGGCTTTGCCTACGCTTCGTGTCGGCTTCCGCCCCGGATGCCGTCAGCTGCCTTCCCCTTCCGCCTCTGTCGCCACGACATCGAACCGGACCACTACGTCGTTTCCCGTCACCAGCGCACCGAACATGGCCGTGGGAGGACGCATTCCGAAGTCCGACATCGACACACCGAGGCTTCCGGCGAATCGCCAGAGAC
>JAHEEH010000149.1:0-3909 GCA_024640835.1 Bacteroidota bacterium | reverse complement strand
CCCGGTCGAAGGTCCTGACATCACGTAGGTGATCTCCTTGAACTCCGACACCTTGAGTGCACCCCTCATGAGCCGGTCCATGATCACCCCGCGTTCGCTCTTGACGGCCATCGACGGGACGTGCACCTCTCCTGCGGAGATCACCAGGGTGCCTGCGTCCGCCTGCACGGTGAAGCTTCCCGAGATCTCCTGCGTCTCGACGGTCCAGTCACTGTGATTGGACGTGCCGTCCACGAACAGGCGACTCTCCGGAACAGGGAGCAGGGTCAGGGTGGACTGGGCCGCGGCCGGAAGGGCGGCCACCGTCGCCAGGACGGAAAGGGCGAGGATCGAGAAGCAGCGCTGCATGGCTCATCCGTTGGGTCCGGAATTGCACAACCTCGACGGTCCGACGTGGTTTCGAATCGTTTGCCAATTATCTTCGAACCCGTCGGCCGACCCCGGACGATGGGTCCGCCGAACCCGCCAACTTCCCGCCAATCCTGTCCACAGATGAAGAACGGCAATCAACCGGGTCGGAAGCAGCCCGAAACACGTCGCGATTTTCTCAAGAAGGGCGCCCTCGCGGCATCCGCCGTCGTGACCGGCATGACCTCGGCGAAACCCGCGCCCGCGCGTCCCCGGACCTGGGCCGCCCCGGCTCCGGGTTCGGTCCTGGGAGCCAACGACCGGCTCAACGTCGGCTTCGTCGGAGTGGGTGGCCAGGGCTTCAGCGCCCATGTCCGCACGATCGCCAACCTGTCGGGAAATGGCGAGGCGTTCCACGGGTTTGACTACAACGCCGTCGGCGTGGCGACCTGCGACCTGTACTCCGGCCACAGGGAGCGGGCACGCGACCTGCTGCTCCAGTCCCACCAGGGGCGCGGACTCGCTTCGCAGAGCGTGGACATGTACGAGGACTACCGCGAGCTCCTCGATCGCAAGGACATCGACGTCGTGTTCTGCGGCACGGTGGACCACTGGCACTCGCAGGTTGCCGTCGATGCCATGGACGCGGGCAAGCACGTCTACTGCGAGAAGCCGATGACGCGCTACCTGGGCGAGGCCTTCGACATCTACGATGCCGTGAAGCGGACCGGGATGAAGTTCCAGATCGGCTCCCAGTACTGCACGGAGGGCAAGTGGCACCAGGCCGCCGAGCTCGTGCGTTCCGGAGCGATCGGCCCACTCGTCGTGGCCCAGCATTCGTACATGCGCAACACGCCGGATGGCGAGTGGAACTACTACGACATGATGGAGGGGCTGGTCACGCCCGAAACCCTGAACTGGGAGAAGTGGCTCGGAAAGGTGAACCGCCGGATTCCCTTCAACAACGAGCACTGGGCTCGCTGGCGCAAGTATTATCCGTACTGCTGCGGCATCCTGGGCGATCTGCTCGCCCACGTGATCCATCCGCTGCTCATCGCGACCGGCAATCCGGAATTCCCGAGGCGCGTGGTGTGTCTCGGCAACAAGCAGATCACCGACAACTCGGTCGGTCCGCAGGACCGTGACGTGAACGACCAGACCCAGGTGCTGGCCGACTTTCCGAGCGGCCTCGGCCTCGTGGTGATGGGCTCCACGGTCAACGAGCAGGGACTCGGTACGGTGATCCGTGGCAACGAGGGGACGCTGTACCTCGGTTCGGATTCCGTGGAGCTTCGTCCCGAGCGGCCCTTTGCGGACCTCGTGGACCAGGCCCAGTACGAGGGCATCGAGCCGGGCCCGAGCATCCCCGACCATGTGGCGAACTTCTTCGACGCGATCCGGAACGACGGGGTGCCCAACGGCAACATCGACGTGGCCATCCGCGCCCAGACCATCATCACGCTGGCCGAGATGTCGGAGCGCCTGGGCGAGATGATCCATTTCGACGAGACGACGCGAAAGCTCTCGACCGGATCGGGGCGCGAGATCGAACCGATCACCTACGGGACGCTGGAGCTCTCCTGACCGGCGGCAGCACGGTGCCGGAAGCGCTCCCCGAGCCTGTCCGCCTGGCCCTGGAAGCCATGGCGACCCGGTTCGAACTGGTCGTCGACCATGCGGACCCGGTATGGGCCCGCGCCGCGGGCGAGGAAGCGCTTCGGGAAATTGCGCTCCTGGAGGAGCCGCTGAGCTTCTACAGGCCGCACGGCTCGCTCGGGCGGCTGAACCGGGACGGCCACGAGAAGGCCGTCCGGGTGCCGGCGCCACTGCTCGATCTCCTGGAGCGGTGCGCGGAGCTGCACGGGGCGACGGGCGGCTGCTTCGATCCGACCGTCGGGCGTCTCATGCAGGCCTGGGGTCTCGCGGGGGGTCGGCACCGGGTGCTGTCGGACGCGGAAGTGGAGGCCTCCCTGCGCTGCACGGGCTTCGACCATGTGCACCTGGATCGCGAGGAGCGAACGGTGCGGTTCCAGCGCGCAGGACTCGCCGTGGACCTCGGAGGAGTCGCCAAGGGATATGCCGTGGACGCGGCGATGGTCGTCCTGGCGGAAGCCGGCATCCACAACGCCCTTCTTCACGGCGGAACGAGCACGGTTCGTGCCATCGGAGACGGTCCCGGAGGCCAGGGGTGGCGCATCGGCATCCCGGTGCCGGAGGATCCGGAACGACCGGCGTCGGGCGGACACGCCCTGCTGACGACCGTCACGCTTCGGGATGAGGCCCTCTCGGTATCGGAAATCTCGGGCAAGGGATTCGAGGCCGACGGCGCGTTCCATGGTCATCTCCTCGACCCGCGTACGGGCCGACCGGTGCGCGGCGGCCTGATGGCCGTCGTGATCGGGCCGAGCGCCACGGACGCCGACGCGCTGTCCACCGCACTCCTCGTCCTCGGCAGGACGGCCGGCACGGTCCCGGCCTTCCGGGACCCCCGGTACCGCTGGCTGGTGGCCTTGCGGGGGACGGACGGGACAGAGTTCGTCGAAAAGGGACTGCCGCCGTCCCCTGCCCGTGGCTAACTTCCAGTCTCCACGCGAAACCACCCTCATCATGGATCGCCGCCGTTTTCTTCAGAAGAGCTCCATCGGAACCCTGATCGGCCTCGCGGGGTCGGGAGACTCCAGGCGGGCGGCACGCGCGGCGGCGGGCTCCGCCGTCGACCCGCGTCCCGAGGATCCGCTCACCTGCGCCCTCGTCGGTTTCGGCGAATGGGGACGGCAGGTTGCGAGAGAAGTCGAGGATATCCCGGAACTGCACCTCGCGGCCATCTGCGACGAGTACCCCGTCATGCTTCGCCGTGCGCAGCGGGCCCATCCCGACGTGGCCCGCCACGCCTCGGTGGATGCGGTGCTCGACGACCCCGACATCGGTGCCGTACTGGTGGCGACGCCCACGCACCGCCACCGGGAGGTCGTGGAGAAGGCGCTCGCCGCCGGCAAGCACGTGTACTGCGAATCCCCCATGGCCGCGTCCGTGGACGACGCACGGGCGATCGCCCGCGCCGCGGCCGCCGCTCCGGGCCAGATCTTCCAGGTGGGGCTTCACCTCCGGACCGAGCCGCAGTACCGATCCGTGTTCCAGTTCATCCGCAGCGGAGCGCTCGGTCGCCCTGCCATGGGGCGGGCCCAGTGGCATGCGAAAGAGAGCTGGCGCCGCGCCTCGCCCGATCCCGAGCGGCAGCGTGCCCAGAACTGGCGGCTGGATCCGGCGATCAGCCTGGGACTGGTCGGCGAGGCGGGCATGCAGCAGATGGACGCCTCGAACTGGGTGTTCGGTGACAATCCCGTCGCCGTCACGGGCTTCGGCTCCACCCTGTTCTGGAAGGACGGCAGGCAGATGCCCGATACCGTGCAGGCGGTCTTCGAGTACGCGGGCGGCGAGCGGATGCTCTGGGACGGCACGCTCCTCAATTCGTTCGACGGCGCACACGAGGTCTTCTACGGTCCGGACAGCGCGATCATGCTTCGCGACCAGAAGGCCTGGATGTTCAAGGAGGTGGACGCA
>JAHEEH010000148.1:2199-5778 GCA_024640835.1 Bacteroidota bacterium | reverse complement strand
GCCGCCATGCCCGGTAGAACCAGGCACGCGATCAGCAGCGTGAGCGTTGAGTAGAGTTTGTAAAGGGGGTTCATTGGGGGGGCCTCCATAAGGAAGTGAAATCCGGTCATGCGGTTTGGGGGGGCGCCGGCCAGGCCGGCGAATTCGTTCGTCACGATGCCGGGTGCTCCGGCGTATGCGTATCTCTGGGTGTAGTGTCGCGTCTGGGGCGTCCGTCCGGCCTGTGTCGGACGACGACCGGGCGTGCCTCATGGTCGAAGGGCGCGTACGCGTCGGGCGCCTGACCACCATGACGGGCTGCGTACGGGCGTCAGCCCAACGCAGCCCACATTCGAACGCAGGGGGTAGTCTGCGGATTGGATACGGTATGGCCTCCGCATCGGGCGCCACGCGTCGCGCGTGGCTCGGCCTCGACCGATAGCAGTGCCTGACTCGGCACCGCCGGGGAATCTTCCATGGCTTCGGGGGGGAATTGCCAGGGGGGGTAGTAATGTCGCCGATCGACCCGGGCCAACTCACGAAATGGCGGGACCGGCGGATGTGCAATGTATCATTTTGAGACGAGCTGTCAAGCATCCCGGGAGCCAAACCTTGCCGCCGCACGCAGGGTCCTCCCCCACAACGCGACCGTTCCGTTCCGGTCGCGGCACCGTTCATAGACGAGCGCCCTACCGCCCGCCGATCAAGCAAACACGCCTGCTGGCCCATTCTCCATGGTTTCGGGCCGCAACGGACGAAGTCAGTTCCTCCGAGGCGGGCGTGTTGTCCGCTCCCCTCCCCGCGAATCGCCGCGTAGTAATTTTCCTGTCATGACAAGCGGCATTCCCCTACGCGCGGCACGTGTCCATCCCGGAATGTCGTCAGATGTCCGATTGAGGATCCCTCCACACCCGGCACCAATGCAGCAGGCCGGGCCACCCCCCCGGCAGCCCGGCCTGTGCTCCCAGATCCGGCGGATGAGACTACGCCAACCGCATCATGACACCCGGTGACGTACCGCCTCCTCACGGAGGCGATACGAGGGTTCGCTGCTCGAAAAACCTCCGCAGCCCGGAGACACGCATGGCGCCTCGTCCGGCGTTCGGAAGCCTCGAGTCCCGGATACCGTGCGACCCAGGTCGCAGCGAAGGGTCACCCGGATAGACACGGTCATGGTGGCCTCGGCCGGATCGTGGTGTGGGATTGAACGGCGCGAGTGGCAGCCGGGCAACACGTGATGGACAGTCAGATCGCCCGCCTCCGCTCCATGGTCGTTCATCGAGGGCTGATCATCAAGGGAAACGTGCAAGGGACAGACTGTGCGCCCTCGACACGGTCCGGGTCTGGACTCCTGACCCGCGCAGAACGCACAGGGCCGGGCTGCCCCCCGGCAGCCCGGCCCGTGCCTCCAGATCCGGAGTGATGCAGCCTTACTTGAGCAGCTGCATTGTCTTCGTGATCGCACCGCCATCGTACTCGAAGCGGTACAGGTACACGCCGCTCGGGAACGAGCCCGCGTCGAAGGTCACGTTGTGCGTGCCCGCCGACAGCTGCCCGTCCACCAGCATCGACACCATCCGACCCAGGACGTCATACACCGCGACCCGCACGTGCGAGGCCTCGGGAAGAGCGACCTGGATCGTCGTCGTCGGATTGAACGGGTTCGGGTAGTTGCCCACCTTGAACTCGCTCGGGATCTCGATCGCCGCAGGTGCCGGCGAGTCGATCTGGCTCACGCCGTCGATCGCCATCTCCTCGTCAACCGAGGCCGCCTTGACCTGGGCATCGCCCTTCGACTCCGTCGGAGTCTCGGTGACGCCTTCGGCCGAGACCGCGGCCTCAACCGAACCGGCGACGTTGACGAGGCTATTCTGCTGATCGCCGACATAGCCGTCATCGGAGCAGTGACCCGGCCCGATGTCCCCTTCGTTGAAGGAGGCAAGGACGCCGTGCCATGCCTGGATGTCGCTCTTCTGCGACTTGCTCGGCTTCGCCAGCCCGTTGGCCTCGAAGTAGTCCGCAGCGGCATCCAGTTCCGCCTGGACGATGGAGCAATCCGGGGTCTTGTCCGGATCCGCGTTCTGACAGTTCAGGTACGCCGCCATCCACTGGTGCGCCAGGTTGTAGGCGAAGTTGCCCTTCGGAGCCGTCCAGAAGACCTCGAACCAGCTCATGCCGGTGCCAAAGAAGTCCGAATTCTCCGCGGTTGGCTCGATCAGCTGCCACGTCGCGTCGGCCTTCTTGCTGGCACCACCCGTGAACGACTCGTTGTGGGTCTTCCAGTAGCCCTGCGTCAGCGTGCAGCCGTCGGGGCAGTTGACCGTGACGTCGATCGAGACCGAGGAGTCCGACGTGTCGTCGGTGTCGATCTCGTCCTGCGTCGCGGTGTTGTCCACCGTCCACTCGCCGCACTCGGCAGCCGTGATCGGGCCGATTTCGAACAGGTACTCGAACGTATGGGGCGCGTGGATAACTTCGTCACCCACGACCTCGTCGACACACACCTGGCCCAGGGATTCGCCCCCGGGATTGTGCGGGTCGGTCACGTCCGTGCACTCGTCGACCAGCAGGGTCGGAGCGCCGAAGACCACGGAGGCCGTTCCGTCGACGTCCCTGGTTCCGCCGTCGGACGGCGTACCGTCGTAGGCGTAGTCATGGAGTTGCAGCTCGGCGGTAGCGGTGTTCGTGCCGCCAGCCGCGTCGTCCTGGTCCGCTTCGTAGGTGCAGTCCAGGGTGCCGCCAGCCTCGATCTCGTACGGGAAGACTGCCGTACCACAATCCACGGTCGCCGCGATCGCGCCAGGGGCGAGGTCCTCGACGCTGTTGATCGTAGCCGCAATCGGGTTGCCCACGTTCGAGACCGTGATGTTGCCCGACACCGCCCAATCACTGTCCGTGTACCCGGTCGTGAAGACCTCGACCTCGTACTTGACCGTAAAGGACTGTCCGATGTCGAGCGTGAGACCCGCATTCGGATCGTCACCACCCGGGTAGCCCGGTCCCGCGCTCTTCAGGACGTCCCAGTCCCACTCGCGGGTGTATTCCGTGGAGGCATCCTTCGTGACGACGATGTCGTAGCACGACACCGAGACGGATGCACCGTCCTGCAGCGGAGCGGCATCGGACGGAGTCAGCGTCGCGGTGTTGTCGTGGTCTCCCTCGTCATCGCCGCACTCGAACGTCCGGTAGTAGCTCCAGCTGTCACCTGCGGAGATCGGGTTGTCCGGAAGGCCGGTCGCGCCGTCCCACGAGTCCTCCAGCGTAGCCGTCGGGTTCACGACCGTCTCCTCGGCGAGTGCGAAATCGACGTCCGCGTTGCCGGAGTGCTCGGTCGTTCCACCGGCTTCGGAGCCACCGTCCTCATCGTAGTCGTAGTTCTGCTGCTCGGCCGTCGCCGTGTTGACACGGTTGGAACCGTCGGGCAGATCCACGATGTACGAGCAGACGAGCTCACCACCGTCGGCAGCGACCTCGTACGGGGCGGAATCGCCATCGCCATCCTCATCGCCGACACAGCCGGTGATCGTCGCCGCGACCGGTCCGGAGACCTCGTCGGAGACGCTGTTGAGGAGGAGGGCGAGGCTCGGGTGGTTGTTCGTG
>JAHEEH010000148.1:0-2189 GCA_024640835.1 Bacteroidota bacterium | reverse complement strand
CACGGCCCAACCGCTGTCGGTGCCGCCGTCCTTGGTCACGACGATCGTGTACTCGGACGTGCCGCTCTCGCCGTCGAACAGCGACCAGCTGTCCGGGGTGACAGTCTTGTCGACCGTCCACGTGTAGGTGGTCGTCAACTTCGGCTCGGCGGTCTTCTCGATCGACCAGTCGTAGCAGTTGACCGTCACCGTCGCATCGTCATCGTAGTCCGAACCCCCGATCGGGGCCTCGAGCTCGATCGAAGCGACGTTTTCGTGCTGCCCTTCGTCGTCGCCACACTCGAACGTGCGGGTGTAGCTCCAGGAGCCGCCAGCCGAAATCGGGTTCTCCGGCAGGCCGGTCGCATCTGCGTACGTGTCGAAGAGGTCGGCATCGTCGTTCACGAGCGTCGGGATGACACCCGCGAAGTCGATGTCGGCCGTCCCATCGTATTCCGTCGTGCCGCCGGCCGTCGGTGCCCCGTCAGAATCATAGTCGTAATTCTGCTGGGTCGCCGTCGCCGTATTCAGCCGCGTGCTGCCATCAGGCAGATCTGAGCTGTACGAGCACTCGATCGAGTCATCGGCCGGAACCACCGAGACGCCACCGCAATCGACCGTGACACCACCCACTCCTGCGATGTTGTCCACCACGCCGGTCAGATCGGCGTCCAGGGTCGGGTGATTGTTGGTGATGGTGATCGTCCCTTCGACCGCCCAGTCACTGTCGGTGCCGTTGTCCTTCGTCACGTCGATGGTGTACTCGGAGGTTCCCGAATCACCGTCGAACAGATCCCAGGATTCCGGATCGACGCTCTTGTCGACCGTCCAGTCGAACGTCCGCGTGAACGACGGGTTGGCGTCCTTCTCGACGTCCAGGTCGTAACAGCTGACCGTCACGAGTGCCGATGACGTCTGCGCATCGGAATCGGACGGGGTCAGCGTCGCCGTATTGTTCTGCTCCCCGGCGTCGTCTCCACATTCGAACACGATCGAGTAGCTCCACTCGCCGCCTGCCGAGATCGGGTTCACCGGAAGACCGGAGGCCCCGGGATGGTCGTCGCCAAGCGAGGCCGTGTCATCCGTCTTGGACGGGGTCACGCCCGAGAAATCGACGTCCGCAGTACCCTCGTAGTCCGTCGTGCCATTGTCCGACGGCACACCGTTCTTGTCGTACGAGTAGTTCTGCTGCGTTGCCGTCGCCGTGTTCACCCGGAGGGTGGAGTTCGGCAGATCAGCGCTGTACGAGCATTCGATGAAGTCGTCTGCGGGCACACTGGTCGCCCCGCCACAATCGACTACCGCGGCTCCGACATCGGCGATGTTATCGACGACGGCCGTGAGATCGGCGGCCTTGGTCGGGTGGTTGTTCGTGATCGTGATCGTGCCGGTCACGGCCCAGCCACTCTCCGTGCCACCGTCCTTGGTCACGACGATCGTGTAATCCGAGGTGCCCGAATCGC
This sequence comes from Bacteroidota bacterium, assembly GCA_024640835.1. Classification (GTDB taxonomy): domain Bacteria; phylum Bacteroidota; class Rhodothermia; order Rhodothermales; family UBA10348; genus JAHEEH01. The sequence goes on along the minus strand of JAHEEH010000148.1, from coordinate 747 downwards.
CATCGAACAGGGCCCATTCCTCCGGATCGACCGTCTTGGTCACCGTCCAGTCGTAATCCAGCGAGTAGCTCGGATTGGCGGTCTTCTCGACGGCGAGGTCGTAGCAGCTGATCGTGACCGTTGCATCGTCGTCAAGGGTCGACGCATCGTCGAGCGTGCCGGTCGCCGTATTGGTGATCGAGCCTTCGTCCGCGCCACAGAAGAACTGACGTGTGTACTTCCATACGAGCGGGTCGGAGTCCCCGTCAGGGAAGTTGTGCGACAGGTCGTCGCCCGTCCCTCCGGTGCCGTAGTCGTCAACGACCGGGAGGTCGGCGTCGGTTTCCGTTCCGATGTCGAAATCGCCGACCTCGGCCTGCGCCTGGAAGTCGTGCTGCGTGCCCAGGATATCGACCGTCACGTAGTTGACCATTCCCGAGTCTTCTGCGTCGATCCCGGAAGAAACCGAATACGTGCAGGTGACCGTGTCACCAGCACCCACTGTCCCAGGGATTGGGCTGTCGCAAACGAGGTCGACGGCGCCCAGTGTAGCCAGAATGCTGGCGTCTCCGGCACGGAGGATATCCTCGACCGACACGACGTCCGCATCGACGGCAGCGGTCACCCCGTCCGGCTGCGTCGCCGGGACAGTCATGATGATCGAACCGGTTACCACCTCGTTGGAGAACGACGGCGTATCGGTCGTCGTGACCGTGTACTCCACGGTGCAATCGTCCCCGTCGAACATGTCGCAGCCTTCCGGCGAGA
>JAHEEH010000147.1 GCA_024640835.1 Bacteroidota bacterium | reverse complement strand
GACGTGGGAATCCGGACGGAGCGAAACGGCTTCGAGTTCGCGGATCGCCTTTCCTACCTGGGTTCCGTTCTCGTGGCCCGCCGGGTATCGGATCGCGTAAGCATCCAGGTGACCCCCATGGTGTCCCATTTCAACCTCGTATATGCCGAGACCGGGCCCGAAGGATCGTCGTTGATCGAGGAGAACACGCATTTTGCGGTCGCCCTGGGCGGACGGGTCGTGCTGAACGACTGGCTGGGCGCCACCATCGAGTACATCCCCGTTCTCGGAGAGCGATCCGACGGTACGCGGGACGCCGTAGCGGTCGGTCTCGACATCGAGACGGGCGGACACGTGTTCCAGGTCTTCCTTGCATCGTCCTGGTGGCTCACCGAGCAGCACGTGATGGCCAGGAACACGGATGACTTCTTCGCGGGTGATTTCCGCTTCGGGTTCAACGTGAACCGGGTATTCGGAATCGGCGGATAGGACCCGCGCACTAGTCCCGGTTGCCCAGGAGATCGATGAGGGCCCGGCCGCGAGGATCCTCCGGAGCGGCCCCGGCCAGTCGGCGGGCGGCTTCGAGGGCGAGGCGCGTCTCGCCCCGGTCCCGGTGGATGGTCGCGAGGAGAAAGAGCAGCTCGGGGCTGGAAGGACGGCGGGCGAGCAGCGCCGTCAGCACGTCGAGGGCCTCCGTGTCGCGTTCGGCCGAGTGGAGGGCCACCACCAGGACGTATCCGAAGCGGAGTTCGTCGGGGCGCAGCCGGGCGGCGGCGGCCAGCGCGTCGAGGGCCTCGTCGATCCGCCTCTCCCGCACGAGAAGGAGGCCGAGCGCGTGGTAGAGGTCGGCCGAGTCCGGCAGCCGTTCCACGCCGTCGCGCAGCAGGGCCTCGCCCTCGGCGTCGCGCCCGGTCGCCCGGTAGAGATCGGCCAGGTTCACGATGGCCTGCGCGAACCAGGGCGAGAGGCGGAGAGACTCCCCGAAGGCCTGCTCGGCGCCCTGCAGGTCGCCCATGGCTCCCAGGACGACCCCCAGGTTCGCCTGCGCCTCGGGCCGGTCGGCATCCATCCGGAGGACGGCGAGGTACTCGTTCAGGGCCTGCTCGAAGACCGTCCGGTCCCGAGGGAGAAGGGTGGCCCGGGTGTCCGCGTCGGCCAGGACGCGCGCGGCCTCGATCCGGACGGAGAGGACCGGATCCCGCAGCAGCGCGATGCCGAGGGACGCCCGTTCGTCCGGCGAAACCAGGTGGAGCAGATCGAGCGCGGCCCACCGCAGGTACGGCTCCCGGCTCGTGAGGGCCCGCTCGATGGCCGGAACGGTGCGGCGCCCCGCCACCGATCGCAGGAGTCGCAGCGCTCCGGCCCGCCGCACCACGGCCTCCGAGGTGTCCGCGAAGACTCCCAGCAGCTTCGATTCGGCATCGGGATCGCCCGAGCGGGCGGCGTGGAAGGCGAGCGCGAAGGCGGGCGATTCGGGCGCCTGCCCCAGGAGGGCGAGTTCACGGACCGCTCACTCGTCCGTGCGCTCGGCGTGGCAGCCGGTGCAGGCGTTCGGCACCCCGGTCACCTGCGAAAGCGCAGGTCGCGGCGTGGAGAAGGAATGGTCGCGCCGTGCGTCCACGCCCATGTACGTCGTCTCCGGCATGTGACAGTCCACGCACAGTGAACCGGGCGTCCCCGGCCGGTGTCCGTGGTGCGAAGTCGTATCGAACCGGGCCGCGTCGTGGCAGGTCCGGCAAAGAAGATTGCCATCGGCCCGTGCACGCAGGCCGTGCGGATCATGGCAGTTGCCGCACGTGACGCCGGCACGGTACATCCGGCTCTGCAGGAAGGAGGCATACACGTAATCCTCCTCCAGCACCTGTCCGTCCGCGTGGTAGAGGGGCGGCACGGGCGGCTCGACGACATGCGTGTCTTCGAAGGGCCGTCCGAAGGCGTACTCCGGCCGGAGGCTCGCCCGGCGCGAGTGGCACCTGGCGCAGGTCGGAAGGTCCTGCGTGGCGCCCCTCGGACGCGTCCTCCGGGCGATGCCCGTCGTGGAGTCCATCTCCCACGCCCAGATCGCTCGGTCGTGGATCGATACGACGAGTCCCATCGCCTTCTCGGTGAGGGTGTCGGGCTCCGGGACCAGGAGCGGAAACCGGCTTCGTTTCCTGGCCCACGCGACGTGCCCGGATCCGGGTCCGTGGCAGGCCTCGCACGAGACGTCGATGTCCGACCAGGTCGTCGAGAACGCCTTCGCGTCGGCATCGTAGCCCTTGACGAGGTTCGTCGAGTGGCAGTCCGCGCACATGTGGTTCCAGTTCTGGAAGGCGCCGGTCCAGTGCAGCGGATCGCGGGTCGTAACGGAGTCGTCCGGGTACAGGTGGAACCAGGCGTGCTCTCCGGGGCGGGTATCCCAGGCAAAAGGAAGGGCCTGCAGACGTCCGTTCGGCAGCGGGACCAGGTACTGCTGAAGCGGTCGGACGCCGAACACGTACCGGACCTCGAAGTCCTGAGGGGAACCGTCCGGCCCGTCCGTGCGCACCATGAACCGCGCGCCGTCGCGGAAGAAGGTCGTCCGCAGCCCGGCATGCTCGGCGGCTTCTCCGCCGAACGGCGCCAGCACGGTCGAGTCGGTCGCCTGGTCCATGGCCAGGTCGTGGTCGGAGCCGGTCCAGGCCGCGGTCTCCGGTTCGTGGCAGGAGACGCACGCCGAGCCCCCCACGTAGGTCGCCGGGCCGTCGGGCCCCGCGCAACCGATCACGGCCAGGACACCAGCAGACAGCAGAAGGGCCGGGAGACGCATGAGTCAGTGCGGGCGTGAGGCGGCTGAAGATAGCCAAAGGGAGCGGCCGGATCCGTTCGGGCGCCCGAGCGTGCACAGGGCTCGCCGCAAATCCCCATGCCATGGCCGATCTGAAAACCCGACCCCACGAGGGAAGCGTTTCGGCCTTCCTGGACTCCGTCGCGGACGAACGGAAACGTGCCGACTCGTACGCCGTGCTCGCCCTGATGCAGGAGGTCACCGGCGAGGAGCCCCGGATGTGGGGCCCCGGCATCGTGGGATTCGGCGCGTACCGCTACCGGTACGAGAGCGGGCGCGAGGGCGAGTGGCCCCTGACCGGTTTCTCGCCCCGAAAGCAGAACCTGACCCTCTACATCATGCCCGGCTTCGACCGATACGAGGCGCTGATGGAACGGTTGGGCAGGTACAGGACGGGCAAGTCCTGCCTGTATCTGAAGCGGTTGGAGGACGTCGACGTCGGCGTCCTCAGGGAACTGGTGGACCGTCCGGTCTCCCACATGAAATCGAAATATCCTGACAGCTGACATGCCCTGGTACGATTACCGCTGCACGCAGTGTGGCACCGAGTTCGAGATCACGAGGTCCATGGCCGAGCAGGCAAACGGCGCGCCCGTGGCCTGCACGGGGTGCGGTTCCGAACGGACGGAGCGTGTATTCAGGCCGATCGCGGTAGGGACCGCGGGCTCGTCCAGGGCCCAGGCATCCGAGGGGGCGTCCTGCGGGCCGGCCTGTGCCTGCCACCGGAACTGACGTCGGGTCGGTCCGCGCCGGTCACTCCCCTCCACCCAGCCTGCGGGCCACGTTCATGAGGGCCCGGGCCGTGTGATAGGGCCCTTTCCAGATGTGGGCCTTGGGTCCGTCCGCGAATGCGGGCTGTCGGTCCAGGCCTCCCTCGTACCAGCCCCCTCGTTCGTGGTCGACGAGGAAGGACGACACGTACGCCCACAGGTCCAGGAAGCGTTCGCGGTACGCCAGGCTGTCCTCTGGAAACAGGCTTCCGTACAGCAGGAGCGTGTTCAACCCCTCCGCCTGCGCCCACCAGTTCTTCGTGTCGCGCAGGATCGTGATGGTTGAATCCCCCTTCAGGTAGTAGCCGGCGTCCACGAAGCCGCCGTTCTCTGCGTCCCAGCCGTTCCGCAATGCGTGGTCCAGCATGCGCTTCCCGACCACGAGCGACCGCACGGTCTCGTCGATGCTTCCGAGGGCCTCGGACGCCTCCAGCATCAGGTACGCGGTCTCGACGTCGTGACCGAAGGAAACGTGGTCCAGGTACTCGTTCGCCCGGCGCTTCGCGTCCGTCGAATCCCGGTACGAGACGCGCGACCAGTCCTCGAGGAAGAACTGCTGCAACGTGCCCGGATCCGTGACCATCGTGTCGCGCACGAGGTGCAGCATCTCGGCCAGGCGCTCCCGCAGGACGGAGTCGGGCCAGACCCGGTAGAGCTCCGTGAAGGCCTCCAGGATGTGGATGGACGAGTTCTGGTCCTTGGCGGGGGTCGGGTCGTAGGTCTCCCCGGTGGTGCGGCCGGCCAGGCCCCGGCGGAGCGGTGTTCCGTCACGCTCGAGGAAGTTGTAGTACCCGCCGTGCACCGGATCGTGCGCATGTCCGTCCAGCCATCGAAAGGCCCTCGTGGCGAGTGCAAGGGCCGCCGGATCGTTCGAGACGTCCGCGTATGCCGCGAGTCCGTAGATCGCGAACGCGTTCCCGTACGACTGCTTGAGGAGATGGCCGTCCGCCTCGGGTACCGGCACCCCCTCCCGGGTGACCATCCAGAAGAATCCTCCCTCCGCGTCGTCCCACATCGACCGGGCGAGAAAGTCCGCGCCGTGGGCGGAGCGTGGAAGCCAGGTGTCGGGCTCCTCCAGGAATTCCCCGGCCCGTGCGGTCGTCCACACGTGCCGCGCCTGGGTGACGATCATCTTGTCCTGCGGCCCGCCCGCGACCCAGTCGGCGTCGAAATCGCTCAGGTATCCGCCTGCGACCGTGTCGATGGCGCGCGGGTACCACGCCGTCAGGACGTTGGCTTCCAGGAGCCGCAGCACCTCGGCGCGCGTCTCCGTACGCCCCCGGGCGTCCAGCGCTTCGCGCGGCTCCGAGCCGCATCCGGCCGCGGCGAGGGTGAGGATGAGCAGGGTCCATCGCATCGTCGTCAGCCCTCCTTCAGCATTTCGAGCATTCTCCGGTCCAGAAGGTGCCCGCGCCAGGCTTCGTACTGCACGTCCGCGCGGCCCGAGTCCACGATTCCGAACTGGCCACGCAGATTCCACATCGCCCAGCCCCAGTTCATCTCCTTCCACAGGGACAGAAGGTCCGTCATCCACGCGATCGCGACGTCGTGCGGCGTCCTGATGTAGCAGCCCCACTCGCCCACGTGGACGGGAACGCCCGCGTCCACCAGCGGCAGCCAGGGCACGATGAGCCGCTCGCGCAGCGTGTCGCGGTCCCAGAGGACGCCGTTCCGGTCGGTCATGGGCCACGTCGGCTCCTCGAGCGACTCGAATTCGTTCTCCGGGACCCAGGTGGCCGTGTAGTGGCTCACCATCTTGGGCAGGTACCCGCGCGTGCTCTGCACGAGACCCAGGTCCACGAGGCCCATCACGGGCGTCTGCCCGATGTCGGCGCCGTCGGTCACGATCAGGCGGTCGGGGTCGATTTCGCGGATGGCGCCCACGAGCGTGCGGGCAATCTCCACGTACCGGGCCTGGTCCTGCATCCAGGGCGGCTCGTTGAAGAGGTCGAACGAGAGGCGATCGCTCGGAATGCCCCGGTAGCGCTCGGCGAAATGTCTCCAGTGGTGGCTCGCGGCCTCCAGTGCGAGGGCCTGGGACTCGGGCGGCCCGGCAAACAGCCGGTGCGGCTCGAGCTCGGGTCCGTTCACGCACCAGCCGGGAATGCGGTGGAAGTTCAGGTTCACGTGGACGCCGTACTGCCGACCGAACTCCACGGCCTGGTCCACGTACGCCAGCACCGTGTCATCGATCGCGAGCCAGTCGTCCGGGCTGGACCACGACCAGTACGACATGGGGAGCCGGGCGAAATCGAAGCCCCACTCGGCC
>JAHEEH010000146.1 GCA_024640835.1 Bacteroidota bacterium | reverse complement strand
TGGCCGGTTACGACAGGGCTCCCTGAAACCCGGTGGTTCCGGTTTCGGTTTACCGTGGCTCACCTGGCTGCACCGTGATGCGAGTAGAATTCACCACGCGAGACGGATCCGTCCGGGAAGCTTTCCTGGAGCTTCCCGTGGATCGAAACGTGGCGGGATGTGCCCTCTTCGTGCATCGACTGTCGCCGGTTGCTTCGGAGGGGGTGATCGGTACGATCACACGGGCGCTTACCCGTCTTGGGATAGGCGTGCTCCTGTATCGATACATGGGACCGGGGGAGGGAGACGGCGCGCCCGCGCCTCCGGAACTGCCCGCACTGACGGGAGAGGTGCTCGACGCGGCTGGATTCCTGGAAAGGGAATGCCAGGCGCCGGGGATTCTAATAGGCCATTCCATGGCCGGTGCTGCGGTCCTGGAGGCGGCGCACGAGCTGCCATCGGTGCGGGCCATCGCGACCATCGGCGCCCCGTTTGCCGCCGCCGGTTCTTCCGGTGACGTGGTGAATCGCCTTGCGCTGCTGCATCGTGCGCTGCTCGTGATGCACGCACCGACGGACGACGTGGTCGGACTGGAGAATGCGGCGTCCATCTACCGTTCTGCAAAGCACCCCAAGAGCTTCGTGTCGCTGAGCGATGCAGACCACTTCCTCACGCAGGAAGTGGACGCGGTATTCGCGGCTTCGGTTCTGGGGGCCTGGGCGATGCGATACCTGGACATCCGGTTTACGCCGGACCCGGACCTCGATCCTCATGACCACCGGGCCGTGGTCCGGATCGAGCGCGACCACTACCGAACCGAGGTGCGTGCCGGAGGGCACGCCCTGATCACCGATGAGCCGGCCGCGCTGGGAGGATCGAACGCCGGTCCTACGCCGTACGATCTCCTCATCGGCGGACTCGGCGCGTGCACCGCTATCACGATTCGGATGTACGCCGACCGCAAGGAGTGGCCCGTCGAGGCCGTGGAGGTGCGTCTTACGCACCGGAAGGTACCCGCCGACCAGGTCGACTGCGAATGGACGAAGAAAGGCAAGGTGGACGTGATCGACCGCGAGGTGACCCTGTACGGAGAGCTCGACGAGGCCCAGAGGGCCCGCCTTCTCGAGATCGCGGACCGCTGCCCCGTGCATCGCACTATCGACGGCGGGCCGTGCGTACGCACGACCGAGCGTCGTCCGGAGGCGCAGGACCGCTGAGGTCCGTCTTCGATTGGACCCGGTCGTGGAGCGAGGTCGTCCAGGTCCATCTGGACTCGGAACACGAACGGAGGATCGGCAGGATCGTCCTGTGCGTCAACGGACGGACGGCGGTCTCACGAAGGCTCAACGCCGATTCCCGGACGATCCGGCGGCATCACACGGCCGTCTACGATTTCGACGCCGCGGAACGGATCGTCGCGTATCAGCAGAGGGGCATCCAGATCGGTGAAATCGACAAGCGGCGCCAGGTGGGCCGCGGCAGCGACGGCCAGGCTGCTTTCGATCATGCAGCCCAGCAAGACCTGCATGTCGAGAGCGCGTGCGAGAGCGATCAGCACGCGAGCAGGCGCGATTCCACCGGCCTTGGCCAGCTTCACGTTGATGCCGTCCGCGGCGCCGGCAAGTGCGATCACGTCATCCACGTCGAAGATGCTCTCGTCGGCGAAGAGCGCGGGTACCGCCGTCCTCCCGAGCATGCGCCGCATCCGGTGCCAGTCATCCGGATCATCGGCCGGGATGGGTTGCTCCACGATGGTGACTCCCGCCTGCAGAAGCGTCGGAAGAATGCGGGCTGCTTCCTCGACGCTCCAGGCGCCGTTGGCGTCGACCAGGATCAGGGCCTGGGTCGAACGACGGGCTATCCGGACCACCTCGAGATCACGGCCAGGATCGCCGGTACCCACCTTGAGCTTCAGGCGATCGTGTTGTCCGAATGCGGCCGCATCGCGGGCCAACTCGTCCAGGTCGTCGGGAATGGAAAGCGTGACGAAGCTGACGGGGCTGCATCGTGGATCCAGCCCGAACAGGGTGCCCAGGGGGTAGCCCAGCCGTCTTCCCCAGAGGTCGTGGAGGGCGAGGTCCAGGGCGCATCGCGCGGCAGGTGGTCCGTCGGGTAAACCCTCCAGGATGTGCTCGAGGGGTATGGGACCGTCGTCGGGAATGTCCGGGAGTTGCACGCGGCTCATCCACGTCGCGACGTCGTCCACCGTCGTGCCCAGGTAGGGAGGGAGACCCGCCTCTCCCCGGGCGGGTCCCAGGGTCACCAGCGCATTGGTCCGGATCGTGCTCGTTCCGTGCGCAATCCGGAACGGCCGTGCCAGGTGGATCGGCAGTTCGGATACCCGGGGTGTCATGGCGCCGTTCCGTTACCGGATCGCTGCGGCGGGGAAAGACAGACTGGAGCCTGGGCGCAGCCACAGGCGAGCGAAGAAAGAAGCGGCATGACCTGATCGGCGGCCGCCCGGAGGGGGGTGTCGCCGAACGGTCGGACGCCGTCGGCAGGCCAACCGCTCACGCGAAGTCCTCGAATCGGCTCCGATCCGGTTCCGTGGCGAATGCGCCATGACCGGAGTTGGAGCCACTGTTCCGATGTCGCTCCGGCAGGGACGAGCAGCATCGCCGCTACGTCCACCCCCTGACCCGAGAGGGTCGCTCTGAGGTCTGCGAGCAGTGGCGCTGCCTGCCCGATGTGGGGATGGTTTTCGTGTCCGTCGGCGCCGTGCGGGATGAGTACCTCTATGCGAGGCAGTCCGGTTCGTCGGAGCGGCAGGCGCATGCACGCCGCAAACAGGCGGCCGGCAAGCGCCGTGTCGAGGCTCTCCCTCACCTCCACCAGCCGACGAAGCAGCGTGCGATCGACGCCGAGTCCGGGTCGGGCGCACACGACGGCGATCCGCAGTCTGGCGTCCCGTTCCAGAAGGCCGCCAACCCAGTCCAGCGGCATGCCTGGAGCCGCTGGGCCGACGGTGAGGCAGATGCGTCCCTCTCGACCGGGCAGGCTGCCGAGATGGGCCACGGCGGCCTGCGCCGCGGGCCCCGGATCACGGGGCGGCAGATCCACTGCAGATCGGACCCACACCGGGCCCGACATGCCGGAAAGTCGGGTCAGATCCGGGGATAAAGCGCATGGAACGTCGACCAGGACGACGGTGCCGGCATCGGATGGCCTCCCGAGCCGCTCCAGCACGGCAGCAGCGGTCTTGTGGATTTCGTCGCTCGACGTGTCGGGACCCAGGGTATCGATCACGCGATCGACGACCCGCCTGATCGTGATCTGGTCAGCATTCCGTGTCATGCCCGTAACGTACCAACAGACGACCTGATACGAAAGGGCACGGGGCCCCACGCGATCGCATGGAGCCCCGTGGAAATTCCGGCGGGTCCAGCGTCGTCAGGGCTTGACCAGCGCCGTGAAAAACGTGACGCTCTGGTCCTGCTGGATCCGGAGGACCTTCACGATGAAGCTCTCGCCGGAGGACGCATCGCGGATGACGGCTCGAAGGTCCTCGACCGTGCCCACGGGCTTGCGATCCGCCTCGACGATCACGTCGCCCTGGCGGATGTCCGCCTCGCGATAGGCCAGGCTCTCCTCCTCGATGGCGGACACGAGCACGCCGGAAACACCGGCCGGAAGGCCGAACCGCTCGGCTGCCGTTCCGGAGAGGGAGCGAAGCGTCATGCCGAGCGCTCCGATGTCATCCGAGTCGGGCCGCTCGGCGGGAGCATCGGTGCCCGTCGTCTCCGCTACGAACTCGGAACGACGTCCGAGCTCAATCTGAAGGGTCTTCGGGGTGCCGTCCCGGTTCACGGTCAGTGCGACCCGGTCGCCGGGCGCCATGTTGCCTACGCGGGTGCGCAGCTCATCCGACGAGCGGAGCTCGTGTCCGTCGACGGCGGTGATGACGTCGCCCTCGTGGATTCCCGCCTTTTCGGCGGGTGCGCCGTCGGTCAGGTTCGTGACCTGGGCGGAGCCTCTCGGGACGCCGAGCGCCTCGGCAAGCGCCTCGCTGACCCCGTTGAAGCCGACACCCAGGAAGCCCCGCTCCACGGTCCCGGTCTCCATGAGCTGCGTCGTCACGTTGCGCACGACGTCCACGGGAATGGCAAAACCGATGCCCTGGTAGCCTCCGGATCGGGAATAGATGGCCGAATTGATCCCGATCAGGTTGCCGCGAAGATCGACGAGCGGCCCGCCCGAATTGCCCGGGTTGATGGCGGCATCGGTCTGGATGAAGGCGGCATACATGTTCAGGCTGGACAGATTGCGGGAGGTTCGACCGACCGCGCTTACGATGCCGGAGGTGACGGTATTGCCGAGCTCCTCCGAAAGGGGCGAACCGAATGCGAGCACCCACTGACCGGGACGCACCGACTCGATCGAGCCGAAAGCAACGGTCGGCAGCCCCTTCATGTCGATGCGGATCACCGCGAGGTCGCTGGCTTCATCCGAGCCCTCCACGGTGGCCTTGTGGTACGTGCCGTCCTGCAGCATGACCTCCAGCGAGGAAGCGTCACGGATCACGTGATATGCCGTGGCGATATATCCGTCCTCTCTGACGATGACTCCGGAGCCGAGGGCCTGGGTACGGAAGGTCCGTTGTTGTCCGTCGGGCATGCGGAAGAAATCCTCGAACGGGGATCCTTCGAACGGATTGCCCTGTCGCTGCTCCCGGATCTGTTCCGAACGGATCTGGACCACCGCCGGATTGACACGGTCGGCGACGTCCACGAAGGCCGTTTCAAAAGCCTGTGCCATCGGATCCGGTGTGATCCGGACCGACTCGGGTGTGGCCTGGTAGGCGTGTGCGGCCGTTCCGATACGGTCGCCGGCGCCGAGCCAGTTGCCTCCGATCGTGGCGGAGAAGATGCCGGCGGCAAAGGCGACGACGACGACGAGGGAGAGCGAGACTTTCTTTCTTGCGCTCATGTTCATGATGGGGTGTGCTTAACAGCTAGATGTTCCGGGTATGGTGTCGTCAGCATGGCAGGCAGGGACGCGTGGACACGGACAGAGCACTGCGCGCAGGCATCCAGCCGCCAGGGATGAGACGGTACATAAACGATCCACTGGGGCGGTTTCGTACGTCGGATCCGGCGGCCTTTCGTCGTGCCGCTCAGCGCGCCTCACGGTCCGCCAGCGAGGCGATCAGGCGGGCGTGTATGTTGCCGAATCCGCCATTGGACATGATGAGGACCACGTCCCCGGGCTCGATCCAGGACAGGATCAGCGGCAGGAGTTCGTCGGCGTCCCGACCCAGCGCCGTGTGGACGCCGCGCCGCTCCAGGGCCCCCGTCACGCGTCCGATGTCCATGAAATCCTCCTCCCGGTCGTTATGCCGGAACGGCGGGGTACTCAGGAATACGGCATCCGCGCGATCGAACGCGCCGACGTAGCCCTCTTCGAAGACCTTTCGGCGGCTGGAGTTGGAGCGAGGCTCGAACACGGCGACGAGCCGGCGCTCGGGCCATCGCTCCCGGATCGCGTCTATCGTGGCACGGACGGCAGTGGGATGGTGCGCGAAATCGTCCAGAACGGTCACGCGGTCCACCTCGCCGCGGATCTCCTGCCGACGCCGTATGCCCTGGAAGGATGCCAGGCCATCGCGCAGTGCGTCGCCGCTTACGCCGAGTCCCCGCGCCACCGCGCACACGGCCAGCGTGTTCGAGAGATTGTGTCGTCCCGACATGGGGAGGTAGAACGACCCGAGATCCGCGCCACGATGCAGAAGCGTGAATCGCTGGCCGTCACCCTCCGTACGGATGTCGCCTGCCGCAAACTCGAGATCCGCTGCGGCGAGTCCGTACGTGATCACGCGCGCGCCGGTGTGCCTGGCAAGCGCCCTGGCC
>JAHEEH010000145.1 GCA_024640835.1 Bacteroidota bacterium | reverse complement strand
CCTGGATTCAGGCCGGACCTCGGACCTGGACGTGATCCTGGTGGTGACCGCTCCCGAGGAGATCCGTATCCGGCGCGTCGCGGAGCGCGATGGATCCGGAGAGGACGACGTGAGGCGGCGCATGGCGCACCAGCGATCCGACGCCTCGTTTCGCGAGGCCGCGGATTTCGTGATCGAGAACACCGGCACCGAGGACGATCTCCGGGCGAGCGTCGACGCGGTCTGGCGGACGCTGGTGACGGGGCCCCGATGGCCCGTCACGCCCCCGGGCCTGCCGCGGGGCGGAAACGCCTTCACCCGGTGGTTCGGCAGGGCCGGGCTGCGCCTTCTGCGATTCCGGGTGGTGGCCGATCTGCCGGACCTGAAGCAGTTCGTGGTCATCGGCGCACCCCATACCACGAACTGGGATTTCGTGGTGTCCATGCTGATGCTGCTGGCGCTGGGCCTCAGGATCCACTGGATCGGAAAGCACACGATCTTCCGCTGGCCGTTCCGCGGATTCATGCAGGCCCTCGGGGGGATTCCGGTGGACCGGTCACGGCCCGGTGACCTGATCGACCAGGTGGTGAGGCGCTTCCGGGAGGAGGAACGGTTTGCCGTCGGGTTGTCGCCGGAAGGCACCCGCAGGAAGGCGGACCGCTGGAAGTCCGGCTTCTACCGGATCGCGACGGCGGCGGGTGTCCCCATCGTTCTCGGGGTTCTCGATTTCGGTCGCCGGGAGCTCAGGCTCGACTCGGTATTCTACCCGACGGGGGACTACGAGGCCGACCTCGCCCGCATCCAGGGCGTGTACCGGCCCGAGCAGGCGAAGTACCCGGCCAAGTTCTAGCCCCTCGGCGCGCGGGTGCGGAGGCCGTCTACGAGACCGGATCGCGCCTCGCCCAGATCACGGCGCCCACGACCGCGCCCAGGACCACGTTCGCCACGTACACCGCCAGCGCCGACGTGAGCGCGACGGGCGCCGTGACCCCGACGGCGCCGAAGAGGACGACCGCCGCCGTCTCGCGGATGCCCAGGTCACCGACCGTCACGGGCGGAATGCCGTTCTTGACGGAAAGCGTCGCCGCCGATGCCGCGAACAGCACGAGCGGAGGGGCACCGGCACGGAAGGAGAAGGCCAGGAGCGCGAGCTGGACCGATCCCGTGAGCAGCCTGGCCGTGTTGAGGCCCAGGACGCCCAGGACGTCCCTGCGGCTCGTCCGCGAAAGGAACGCGAGCCCCGGCCGTTCCTTGCGGCGGGACAGGAATCGCCGGATCCGCTCGGGATACATCGCGATGCCGACGATGAGCACCAGTCCGGCGACGGCGACGAGTCGCACCAGGTTCCAGGCGAATGCGGGCTCGGCGTCGATGAAGCTCAGCGAGATGCCGCCCACCAGCATCGGGGGGGCGAACCGGAGGAAGGTCTCGAGCCCCGTGCCGGCCATCCAGGCCGTCCCCTTGCCCCTTCCGTGCAGGTAGGCGCGACCCGCGAACTCCGCCACGCGACCGGGCGTCCAGATGGCCACGGCATGTCCGGCGAGCACGACGGTCATGGCCTCGCGAAACCGGATGTCGGGATCGATGCGTCGGCCGATGGCGAGCCAGGAATAGCCCGCGAACATCCAGTTGAGCGGCACCAGGGCGAACGCGAGCGCGGCGGCCCACCACCGGGCGCCACGAAGGGCGGCGACCATGGCGGAGGCATCGACCGTTGTGGCGATCAGGGCCAGCAGCCCGACCGTCAGCGCGATCCGTACCCAGCGGGGAAGGCGGAAGGTCCGGCGCGGGTCGGCGGGGGCGGGATCAGTCCTTTCCGACGACGTTGGAGAGGGCGTTCTTCTCGACGCGCAGCTTGGTGTTCGTGTCCGCCTGGAGCAGAACGCTGGTCTCGTCGACCTGGGTGATCGTTCCGTGGAGGCCGCCTATGGTGACTACCCTGTCGCCCTTCCGGACGGCCTCGATCATCTTCTTTCGCGTGTCTTCCTTCTTCTTCTGCGGGCGGATGATGAAGAAGTAGAAGACCAGGAAGATGAGGACGAGCGGGATGAACATGGCCAGGGGATTGGTCGCCTCGGCTTGGGGCGCGGCCACGGGAAGGAGGGCAATCGCGGTCATCAGGGTGGGTCGGTGGGTGATCCGTCTGGCAGAGGCGCGGAAGATACGCAGCAGCCGGCAGGGGGCGGGCGAAGATGGCCCAAAGAAAAAGGGGCAAGCGATCCGTATCGCACCGCTTCGACCTCCTACCGCTGCTGCCTTCCGGCCCTGACGGGGTTCAGAGGGAGCTGGCCGTACGGGACTTGCCCCTTGCGGCGCCAAACGAGGGCCGGTGGGGATGGTTCCTATGGATCGGATGCCTCAGAGGAGGTCCGTCGGATCCACGTCGATCGCGATCCGGGTGCGGGCGGGCGGACGTCCGGCCCGTTCGGTCGTGTCCCGGACGACGTCGCGCAGGGCCGATGCCGGCACGCTTCGCTGGGCCTTGAGCAGGACGTGCATCCGCCACGTCTTCCGGACGCGCGGCACGAACGCGGCGGCCGGCCCTATGCACTCGACCGCGTGACCGGCCGGGTCGAAGGACCTCTTCCACCGCTCCGCCAACGTCGCGACGTCCCGCTCGTCGGGTCCCCGGAAGTCCACGCGCACCAGCCTGGTGAACGGCGGGTAGCCCAGCGCATGCCGGGCCGGGAGCACGGTCTCGGCGAAGCCGTCGTAGTCGTGCCGCCTGGCGAGCCGGATCACCGGGTGGTCCGGGTTGCGCGTCTGAAGGAGGACCTCGCCCCGGAGCTCGGCCCGTCCGGCGCGACCCGCCACCTGCGTGAGCAGCTGGAAGATCCGCTCGTCCGACCGCAGGTCCGGGAGCAGGAGGCCCGCGTCCGCGTCCACGACGCCGACCAGCGTGACGCGTTCGAAATCCAGCCCCTTCGCCACCATCTGGGTGCCCAGCAGGATGTCCGCCTCCCCGCGCCCGAACGTCGAGAGGATGCGGTCGTGCGCGTTCCGGCCCGACGTCGTATCCAGGTCCATCCGGAGGATGCGGGCGTCCGGAAAGAGCCCGGCCAGGTCCTCCTCCACGCGCTGCGTGCCGGCGCCGAGATGCTCCAGGGTGCTTCCGCCGCAGCCCCCGCACCGGTGGTCGTACCGGAACGCCCGGCCGCAGTAGTGGCACCGGAGCTGCCGCTTCGCCTTGTGGTACGTGAGCGTGACGGCGCAGTCGGGGCAGGCAGGAGACCAACCGCACGCGACGCACTCCAGGACCGGGGCGAAGCCGCGCCGGTTCTGCAGGAGGATCACCTGCTGGCCGTCGTCGAGGCGTCGACGGATCGCCGCCTGGAGCGGGGCCGACACGATGCCGTCTCCCCGGCCCGAGCGACGCTCGGCCGCGAGGTCGATGATGCGGACCTCCGGCAGCCGCGCCGGATCGTGGCCGGGGGGCGTGATGCGCTCGGGCATCGTGAGCAGCTCGTACTTGCCGGACCGCGCGTTGTACAGCGACTCGAGGCTTGGCGTGGCGGACCCCAGGACGCACACGGCGCCCTCGCGGCTCGCCCGGACGACCGCCACGTCGCGGGCGTGGTAACGGGGAGCCGGATCGAACTGCTTGTAGCTGGATTCGTGCTCCTCGTCCACGATCACCAGGCCCAGGTTGCGCACGGGGGCGAACACGGCGGATCGTGGACCGATCACGACGTCGAAATCTCCCCGGCGGATGGCGCGCCAGGCGTCGTAGCGCTCACCGTCGGAGAGCCGCGAATGCAGGACGGCGATCCGGTCACCGAACCGTGCCCGGAAGCGCCGGACCGTCTGCGGCGTGAGCGCGATCTCCGGGACCAGCACGATCCCGCTGCGCCCGGCTGCCAGCGTCCGTGCGAGGGCGGCCATGTACACCTCGGTCTTGCCGCTGCCGGTCACCCCGTGCAGGAGGAAGGCCTGGAACCGGGCCTCGTCCACGGCCTCCGAGATCCGGTCCGCCGCCAGGTGCTGGTGCGCGTGGAAATCGCCGGGGCTGACGGGGCGCTCGAGGAGCTCCTCCGCCTCCGTGGACCGCGTCGTCTCGCGCTCGCCGATCGAGACGGCGCCTCGAAGCTCGAGCGAACGCAGCGTCGCGTGGGAGGCGCCCGTGGATCCGAGGACCGTCGACACCGCCACCTCGCCCCCACCGTCGAGAAACTCGAGGACGGCCCGCTGCTTCCCTCCGGGGGCCTTCGAGGACGGGTCGACCAGGCGCACGGTCCGCTCCGTGGCCACCGTGACCCGGGGCGACGACACGGCCGCGAATATGTGCACGAGCCCATTCCGCTCCATGCGGCGCAGGATGGCCGGTGAGCAGCCGTCCACGGCCCGTGACAGGGCGACGACCGATGCGTCCCCGCGATCCGCGAGATGCTCGAGAAGAGCCGACTCCACCGGATCCTCGCTGCCCGGCGCGCCGTCGGCCCGACGGACGCGAAGGCTGGAGGTCACGTCGATGCCGGGCGGAAGGGCGGCGCGGGCCGCCTCGCCCCACGAACACATGTAGTACTCCGATACCCAGTGCGCCAGGTCAAGCAGGGTTCCGGGAAGCGAGGGCTCGTCGTCCAGCACCCGGATCACCGGACGGATCGTCGCCGGATCCGGCGGCTCGACGCCGGTCTCCACGACGACGCCCGTGAGCGTGCGTGCGCCGAACGGGACCACGACCCGCGTTCCGCGCTCCACCTCTCCCTCGCCCACCGAGTAGGTGAACGGGGTCTCCACCGGAAGCGGAAGGACGACGTGAACGTACAGGGGTTCGGGCACGGGCAGAAGGAATGGCGGAGGGTGAAACCGCCCCGACCGCCGGGGGTTGCCAGTGGGATTCTCCCGTCCGCCCGATGCGCGTCCCGTCGCTCCCCGTCCTGGCGGTCCTGCTGCTCGCGATGCAGGGCTGTCTTCCGTACGGCTGCAACCGTACCGAATCCCGCGTCCTGTCGCCGGCCGACTCGCTTTCGCGGGCCTTCGCGGAGACCGTTCGCGTGGACACCCTCGTTCCGGCCGGAATGGTGGGCTCGACCTTCGTGCACCCGCGGACGCTGGGATTCTCGTCCGACGGCACGCTGTTCGTGACCGACACGGGGGCGCACCGAATGATTCGCGTGGCCCCGGACGGCGAGGAGCGGGTCTACGATCTCGACACCCTTCGGTACCCGTACCTGGCCGGATTCGTGGGAAACACACCGATGGTGTACAGTCCGGAGGCGCACTGCGTTGTGGCCATCCAGGATCTCGGGGTATCGGCATGGTGGCGCGTTCCGGACGAGGGTCCGGAGCACGATGGCCTGCGATACGCCGTGGTTGGCGATTCCGGATATGTATGGATCAAGGTGCTGGGACCGGACTATTCCGGATTCGTGGGCCGCGTGGATTCGTCGCTGACGTTCGTCGAACGGATTCCCCTTCCCGGCCCGTACTGGCGTTACGCCGGCCTCCTGCGGTCGTGGGCCGGCCACCCGGTCAGTCTCTCCGGGTACCTGCCGATCGTTCACCGGGTCACCGCGGCGGGAATCGATTCGGTGGCGCTCTTCGGATTCGATTCCCCGATGCTTGCCCGGACCCGCCAGTTCCTGGCCGGCAACGTGGACGCGCCGCCCCTGCTCACGGCCGCTGCCGCGGCGCTGGACTCGACCCTGTTCGTGCTCAACATGCGACCGGGTTGGCTCCGCGTGGACGCATACGACATGGATGGACGCCTGGCCGCGGTCTATGTCGAGCCGGATCCCGAGTTCAACGAGGACTTCTATCCGACCGACCTGGCCGTGCATCGGACGGAATCCGGTTTCGACCTGGCCGTCTCCGTGTCGAGTCCGGAGCCCGGGGTGCGCCTGTACC
>JAHEEH010000144.1:2463-5862 GCA_024640835.1 Bacteroidota bacterium | reverse complement strand
GCAGCGGTCCGTCGATCGTGCCCACGTCATGGGTCGCCATGCCCACGAAATGCCCGAGGCTCCCGTATTCGCTCCGCGAAGGGCCTGCAAAGCTCTCCACGAAGGCCGCGGCGGCCGCCCGGTGGTGCTCCTTCGCGAACGACCATTGTGCCAGGGCTTCCCGCATGTCGACGACAGCCTCCTCGCGGATCTGGTTGGGCGTCACGCCCGGGCGGATCCGGTCGAGAATGGCGTGGTACGCCCGCTCGTAGAACCCGTAGAGTGCCCGGTGCTCGTCGGTGAAGCGGCCGTCGACCGGCATCATGCGGGTCAGGTCCGAGCGGTAGTAGCCGAGATCGGGCGCGTAGTCCATCAGCACCATTTCACCGGACTGCATCGTCCGCGCCCGCTTCCGGTAGTGCGGATACCAGGCGTTGGGTCCGCTGGCGATGAGGGGAGCGTAGGCGTCGCCCTGCGCCCCGTCCCGATAGTAGATGAGCTTGGCCACCGCGTCGATCTCCCGCTCGCCGATGCCGGGCTCGACCGACCGCATGGCCTCCTCTATCGCGAGCGCCGACAGCCGCGTGGCCCGGCGGATCATCTCCATCTCCCGCTCGCTCTTGATCATGCGCATCGGGTCCGTGATCGGGCTCAGATCGCGGATCTCGGCGCCAGGAAGCCGCTCGGCGAGCAGCCCGATGAACTGGGCTTCGCGGGACGGGCGCCCGTCCCAGGGGTCGGCCAGCCGATCGTTGACGCGCCGGATGCCGGCGTCCCGGCTCTCGGCCAGGCCTTCCGCCGGTTTGGTGGGCGTGTAGACGACCGGCAGATGATCTCGGCGGAGCATGCCGTGAAGCGCGGTCGCGAGGTCCTCGACGGGGGCCACCCCGTCGATGCCCGACAGGTCGCGGACCAGGTCGGGATCGTCGGCGGACAGCGTCTTTCCCTCGCTGGCCTCCCGGGCCCGGTCGCGCCGGGGCAGGAAGACGGAGGCGCGCCGGGTGGCGCCATCCAGGAGCAGGTACGCGTGGGGTGCCTCGATGCCCGACAGGTAGAAGAACTCGTTCGTCTGCCGGAAGACCTTGGAGCCGCGCGGTGTCTCCTCCCCGACGAGAAGGGCCACGGCGTCGGGCCCGATGGCGTCGTAGACGCGTTCCCGGCGCTGGGCGAACTCCTCGGGCGGGAAGTCGGTC
This sequence comes from Bacteroidota bacterium, assembly GCA_024640835.1. Taxonomy (GTDB): domain Bacteria; phylum Bacteroidota; class Rhodothermia; order Rhodothermales; family UBA10348; genus JAHEEH01. Next base: position 4,690 of record JAHEEH010000144.1, on the reverse strand, counting down.
GTGAAGAGGGGGGCGTCCTGGGCCGCGGCCGGCAGGGCGATGAGGAGTGCGACGAGCGGAAGGTGGCGCATGATGGCGGCAGGGTCGGATCAGGTGACGGGGTCCCGGTCCCGGCGGGCACGCACGAATCCGATCAGGGTCCCGAGAGCGAAGCCGGCAGGCCCCGTTCCGAAGACGCCGATCAGCGGTCCGAGATTGTTGTCCGGGGCGACGACGAGGGGCACCACGTAGCCGGCGAGGAGGAACACGGTGCCGAGGACCAGTCCGGCGCGCGCCGATCGCCACCACTCCACGTTCGCGACGCCCGAATGGGCGGAAATCGCGAACCAGAAGGAGAGTGCGGCGAGGGCGATCGTCCCGATCGTGAACCCGGCAAAGAGCCAGCTTCCGGTCGCCAGGTTCAGTCCGGACTGGACGGCGACCGCGACGAAGAGCAGGCCGACGAGTACGGCGACGATGCGAGCGATCATGGCGTGGCACGCGTTGGAGGACGGCGCAATATATCCTGTCGGCCATCACAAGGTCGACCGTTGCGGCGGCGCGTCGCGGGCCGCATCTTGGGAGCCTGAACACCAGCGCAGGGGACCGCCATGCCAGAAGGATTCGACGCGTCGCTCAAGGTGGGAGAGGAAGTGCCCGTCAGGAAGGGGTGGGTCGTGAAGTCGATGACCATGATGTACGCGGGCATGCCGTCGCCCGGAGTGTATTCGGTGGCGGTGACGTGGAAGGAGGGCAACCAGGCGGCGTCCGCCAACCTGTTTTTCCCGATGGACCAGAAGGGATTCGACCTGGGGAAGGGGCACGTTTCGGTGACCCACGTGGATGCGAGGTCCATACGTTTTCGCTTCGAGATCCTATGACACGCGGATGGCACAGGCCTGCCGTACCATGGTGTCCCGTTCCATGAACACCGGAGACCGATGGTGGACTGGTCGATTCTGATCTATGCACTGACGGCGCTCGGGGCCGGGTTGATCGTGTGGCTCGCGCAGCGCTCCCGTGTCCAGACCGCCACGGAGCGGCTTTCGGACCGGGAATCGGAGCTGGCGCGGGCGCGGCAGGAGCTCGAGACGGAACGGTCCGCCCGCACGGAGCTCGATCGTGCGCTCACCGCCGAGCGGGCCGGGCGAACCGAGGAGCAGAAGGCGATGGACGAGAAGCTCGCGCTGCTGAAGGATTCGCAGGAGCGGCTCATCAAGGAGATGGAGGCCCTCTCCAGGAAGGCGCTCGATTCGAACTCGAAGAGCTTCCTGGAGATGGCGAAGGAGCAGTTCGATCACCTGATCACCAAGGCGGGAGCGGTCGACAAGGAGCGGCGCGCCGAGATCGAGAAGCTGGTCCAGCCGCTCGGCAAGTCGCTCGACGAGGTGCAGAAGCATCTCAAGGACCTGGAAAAGACCAGGACGGAGGCGTATTCGGGCCTCGTTCAGCAGGTGAAGGGACTTTCGGAGGCCCAGGCGCAGCTCCAGAAGGAGGCCTCGAACCTGGTGAGCGCGCTGCGCAAACCGCAGGTCCGTGGCCAGTGGGGAGAAGTCCAGCTCCGGAGGGTGGTCGAGCTCGCCGGCATGGAGGCTTTCTGCGACTTCGAGGAACAGCACTCCGTGACCACGGTCGACGGCCGGTTGCGCCCCGACCTGATCATCCGGCTTCCGGGGGACCGGATCATCGTGGTCGACGCCAAGGTGCCCCTCGAGGCCTACCTGGACTCCGTGAACACGGACGACGAGTCCGTGCGCAAGGCGGCCATGCAGCGGCACGTCTCGCAGATCCGTGACCATGTGAAGAAGCTGGGCGCGAAGGCCTATTTCGACCAGTTCGACACGACCCCCGATATGGCGGTCATGTTTCTGCCCGGCGAGTCGTTCTACTATGCCGCGCTTCAGGAAGACCCATCGCTCCTGGAGTACGGCGTGGGGAACAACGTGGTGGTGGCCACGCCCATGACGCTCATAGCGCTCCTCCGGGCCGTGGCCTACGGATGGCGGCAGGAGGCGATGGCCGAGAACGCGAAGGAGATCGCCGACCTGGGACGCGAGCTGTACGATCGCATGTCCGTGCTCGCGGACCATTTCGCCCGCGTCGGGTCGGGGCTCGGATCGGCCGTCGAGCACTACAACAGGGCCGTCGGATCGTTCGAGGGACGTGTGCTGGTCCAGGCGCGCCGGTTTCGCGAGATGGGCACGGGTTCGAGCAAGGAGATCCAGGAGTTGGGTCCGGTCGACAAGTC
>JAHEEH010000144.1:0-2453 GCA_024640835.1 Bacteroidota bacterium | reverse complement strand
GTCTCCCCGCGGCATCGACACTCCCGAATACCGACAGCAGCGGGCGCTGACCTCGGGCAGGGAGGAGGCCGACGAGTCGGTCCAGGGTCCGCCCGCCCACGGTGACGCCGAGTGATCAGGACCACCGGCGACGACGGTCGCGCCTCGCTCACCGCGCTGCTTCTCGCCTTCGGGGCGCTCTACCTGGTGTGGGGCTCGACGTATCTCGCCATCCGGGTCGCCGTGGAGACGATTCCGCCCTTCCTGATGCTCGGGGCTCGATTCGGCTTCACGGGGCTGGTGCTCTACGCCTGGATGCTCCGGCGCGGAATCGAACGGCCGACCCCGTCCGAGTGGCGGGCGGCGGCATGGACCGGTGGCCTCATGCTGTTCGGCGGCACAGGAATGGTGGGGGTCGCGGAGCAGCACATCCCGTCCGGCCTCACGGCGCTTCTCGTCTCCACGACGCCGCTCTGGTTCGTGCTCCTTGCGTGGCTCTGGAAGGGAGAGCCCCGGCCTCACGGCGTGGTCTTCGCCGGCATCGCGATCGGACTCGCGGGGGTGTACTTCCTGTTCGAAACGGAATCCCTGAGCGCGGAGTCCGGGTCGGGACCAATGCCCGGCCTCCTCGTGCTGTTCGCGTCCCTGTCCTGGTCCGTCGCGTCGATCCACTCACGCGAGGGCGGGCTGCCCGGGAATCCCTTCCTCACGTCGGCCATGCAGATGATGGCCGGGGGCGCGATCCTGTTCGTGGCGGCCACGGTGACCGGCGAGTGGTCCCAGTTCCATCCCGCGGCGGTGACGCTCCGCTCGGCCATCTCGCTGGCCTACCTCGTGGTCTTCGGCTCGTTCATCGCCTTTTCGGCCTACGTATGGCTGCTCCGCCAGACCACACCGGCCCGGGTGTCCACCTACGCCTTCGTGAATCCCGGAGTCGCCGTGGTGCTGGGGTGGCTCATCCTGTCCGAGCCCTTCACGCCCCGGATCGCGGGAGCACTCGCCCTTCTCACGGTTTCGGTGATCCTGATCGTCCGTTACGGGCGTTGATCGCCGACAGGGGGTCCTCCGCACGCGTGCCTCGCGTCAGTTGCCGGGGCGGCGACCCCTTTGCGACCGGAGTTCCTCTTCGCGCGCCTTCCATGCGGCCAGCTGCTTCTCGTTGAGCACCTCGGCCATCTGCTTGCCCGTCTCCTCGTCCATCCGGGCAAACGCCTCCCGCATGCCCTCGCGTCCTCCGCCCTGACCCGAGCGCATTTCGGCCATGATCCCCATGCGCTTTTCGACGCGCGCCATGAGTATCGCCCGAACGGTATCGGCCGTCGCGCCTTCCAGCTCGAGAGCCTTGACCGTCTCGCCGACCTGCTCCGTCATGCGGAGTCGCATCTGTTCGGGGTCGAAGCCCTGTGCCAGGACGCGTGGAGCCGTGGCGAGCGAGAGGACGAAGAGGGCGATGGCGAGGGCCGCGACGCGGCCGCTGGACGGACGAATCATGAGAGGGACCTGTTGGCTGACGAATGGACGGTAACTACCGCCGCCGCACGGACCGGTTCGGACCGCGACAGAATCCACACAACTACGTCCGGGCTCAGGTCCGGCCGGAGGCCTTGAAGAGCACCATTGCGATGAGCATCACCACGATGATTCCACCGATCACGACCTGTCCGCTCAGCCAGTCCGAGGCCGAATCGGCGTTCGCGAGGAACGCCACCAGGCCGCCCAGGAGGGCCGCGACCCCGATGCCGACCAGCAGGGTGTGCTTCAGCGCCGCCTGCCTGACGTCCTTCTTCGCGAGCGTCTTTTCGGCGATCCGCTCGAGCTCGTAGTGCCTGGGAGCGCGATCCGTGAACCACTGGTTCGAGACGCCGGCCTTCAGGACACGGGTGGCCTCCTCGCGCACGGTCGCATCCCGGCTCTCCGAGAGCCGGACGAGCATCACGTGGGCGAGCGATGCGTCCCGCTCACAGTCCTTTCCGCTCAGGAGTCGAAGCGCAACGGCCATGTCGCGCGACTCGTCGGGCGCGGGCTCGGAAGAGGAGGCCGTGGGAACAGGTACGAACATCGTCGTCGCGGGATGGTCCGGATGTGCGAACGATACGAAATCTGCCGGGTCGGGTTGCTCTCCGGACCGGCTCATCTGCAGATATGACATATGGATGTCATATTCTTGGGCGTAGATTCCCCGATCGTCCTTCAGATTCCGTTGGCCGAGCCTCTTCTCGATCTTCTCCACCAGCCGGATACGCGTGCGGTCCGCAAGCTGCTCGTCGCGCCGACCCAACAGGCCGGTGTCGCGGTGAGAGCAGGGCTGGCTCGATCGGGCATCGGGATGGCCGGGCTCGAGGTGTCGACACCCCTCGGACTCGCACGTCGGATCGTGGAGTGGGCCGACCCCGGACGAGGGGCGGACACCCTGGGGTCGTCGACGCTCGCGGTCCAGGTGGCGTGCAGGCTCCACGCCATGGAGGAACGGGAGG
>JAHEEH010000003.1 GCA_024640835.1 Bacteroidota bacterium | reverse complement strand
CCTATACCTGGAAACTGCCGAGTGATATGCCTGCAGGTAGGATTACTGTAAAGGCTGCGGTATGGTACTCCAAGGTCGTTTCCTCCGTCGCTCAGTTTCTTAAGGTCCCGGCCGAAGAAGTAGAGCCAGTCTTGATCAGCAGCCATGAAACCTCGATAGAAATCGGCTTGTGAGCGATGTGGAGAGCGGCGGCACCAAGGCCGCCGCCCTTGAATGGCTTTTGCATCCAGACACACACAACCAGGCGCCGGCAGTTGCTGCCTCTCAGAGCCTCGCGATCCCATTAGGGAGCGAATAGCAGCACGTCGTATACAGGGAACTTGCAGAATTCCACCCTTGGACAGTTAACGATGGTTCTATTACCTATGTCCTGATTGCACATTAACAATTAGCAATTAGCAATTAGCAATTAGCAATTCGCGATCAGCGATCCAGAGCGGCGTCTTTGGCCTCCGCATCCAAGCCGCATCAGTCGAGGTAGCGGCTCGCCCACTTGAGGAAGGTCGGCCAGTTCGGCCCTGCCGTATGGCCCCAGCGATGCCGGCGAAAAGCGATCTCTCCGTCGGTCAAAGCGGTCTCGATCGGGGGAAGATCGGCTGTACCGAGGCCCTTCTTTCCCAAAAGCTCGTAAACCGGCTCAGCCGCAACACCCGCGAGAAACATCCCGCGGGCATCGATCCACTGTCCTTCGACTTCAGGAGAACCGACGCTGATGAAAAGCGGCCGGGGAGCGCAAAGGGCAACGAGTTCATGCGAATCGACTGGCAGATCATCCCAGGTCAGTGGCCCGGCATACTTGAGGAAGTTGCCGGCCATCCAATGGTATTCGCCCGAACCGGTCAGGTTTTCTACGATCTCTCCGTAATTGCGCCGGTGCAGCTTCAGGCCGCCCTCGCCCGACGAGCTCACGTACGCCGTGGCGAACCGCTCGTCGAACGCGAGGGTGACCGCAGCCGCCTTTCCGTACCGCGAGTGCCCCTCGATGCCGACTCGATCCGCATCGACCAGCGGCTCGGCCTCGAAATAATCCAGCAGGCGACTCGCTCCCCAGGCCCAGGCCCTGAGTGCGCCCCAGTCGTCCGGCGCCCGAGGCTGGCCGTGATTCGCCAGGCCTATGATGCCGCGGGTGAGCCCCGCACCGTTGTCTGCCTGGACGCTGTTCGGAACCAGGACGGCGTAGCCCCATCCCCGGGCGACCACGAGGTCCTTCCACGTGGGACCTGTCGGACCGGATTGTCCCGGACGCCGCCAGGGAAAGGGCCCTATCCACCCGAACTGCATGACGACGGGCACTGGACCGGTCGTCCCGCGCGGCAGCACCAGCTCCGCACGGATGTTGACCTCGATGGCCGGATAACCGGTGTTGTCGACCCGTCCCTGGAGATCCCGGATCGTTACGGGAACGTTCGAGAGCACGGAGTCCCGCTTACCCGTCACGTGCCACGTTACCCCGGGGGCATTCTCCGGAACGCGGCCGTACACCTCGCGCTCGAAGAGCTCGACGAGCTCGGGTCGACGCACGTTCCACCACAGTTCCGGGGTGGTCACGGGTGTCCGGTCGTTCGTGAGCATGAGCCTCGGAATCGACGGATACGGGTTGGCCAGCGACTCGTCGTAGTTCGCGTAGAACGGCGAATCCGGGTCCATGCCGTCGGCTCCCCGGCGGAGCGAGTCGATGCCCAGGGCACGCATCATCAGGGCATGGTCCTCCTGGGTCGAAAGCCCGGACGACGGGTCCTGGGCGAGGACAGGCGTTGCGGCGAGCGCGAGAAGGACGGCGAGGCTTACGGCTTTCATGGGTTCGGTGTCCGGGTTCCGCGCGGAATGTAGGGCCGATCTTCTGAAGGCCGGATCACGCCGCCCGCGCACCCGTAACGACGGCAATTTCCCGAGCGCGATGAACCCGAACACGAACGCCTGGAATCGGCTCCGCTACGGTCTGTATGCGCCGGCGTACGACCTGGTGGGGGGCCGCCTCGCTTCCGCTCGCCGAAGGTCGATCGAGGTTCTCGGCCTGGAGGCCGGCGAGCGGGTGCTGATCGTCGGAGCCGGCACGGGGCTGGATCTGCCGTACCTGCCCCGCACCGTGGAGATCACGGCGATCGACCTGTCGGATCGCATGCTCGCACGGTGCGATGCGCGGGCCCGCAAGCTCGGGCTCGATGTCACTTGCCTGGTGATGGATGCACACGGTCTGGACCTTCCTGACGGGTCATTCGACGTCGTGCTGCTGCACCTGGTGCTGGCCGTCGTACCGGATCCCGACGCCGCGGCGCGCGAGGTGGCGCGGGTGCTCGTGCCCGGAGGAAGGGCGGGCATCTTCGACAAATTCGCCCGGCAGGGGAGCCGACCGTCGGTCGCGCGGAGGATCGTAGGCGCGGTCGCGAACGTCGTGTTCTCGGACATCAACCGGGAGCTCGAGCCGATCCTGGACCGTGCTGGACTCGCGATCGAGCAGGATGAAGCCTCGTACGGCCGCGGCCTCTACCGGATTGTCGTCGCTCGGCGGCCGGGGCCCCGAGTCAGCCGGCGGGAGAAGCCGCCGTTTCCCGGCGCCTGAACGGCAGGTAGAGCGCGAAGAACATGGCGAAGGCGATGATCTCGAGAACGAGGATGTACCAGGGCCACTCCGGCATCAGGTCGACGATCGACGCATTCGGAGGCTTGGCGTTGACGAACAGGTAGTTGGAGCCCAGCGCCGAATTCAGGAAGTACATGCCGAGGGCGGCCAGGTTGAGTCCCCCGAAGATCACCCAGAAATGCCTGAAGGTTGGCCTGAAGCCCTCCACCAAGACGACCCACAGCCCGCCGATAACCAGGCTGGAGTGCGAAGCGAGGGTTTCGATGGCCACGTAGTGGGGCAGTCCGTAGATGCCGGCGTCCGGCGTGAGCACGCCCTGCAACGCGCCGGCAATCCCGAAGAAATAGACGAACGGAAATGCACGGCGCACGTCGAACAGGAACGCGAATGCCGTCACCCAGACCATGGCTCCGCACATCTGGAGCGGAAGGTCGGCCTGGATGGTCCACGAACCCTGGGACAGGGCCCACAGGTGCCGTCCGAACTCGTTCGCAAGCAGCAGGACGGCGAACGATCGCCTGAGTCGCCTGCGCCCGTCGGCATCCGCCCCTCGGCCGGCGCGGATGAGTACGATGCCTCCGACGGTCGCGAGCGCGAGCCACAGAATGTGGCCGGGTCCGAACAATTCGAACGCGCCACCAGTGTAGTCCCGGGTGAAGAACTCCTGCATGCCGGAAAATCGGGAAGACCAGGGGCTTCGGGCAAGCCGCTGCCTGAAAGGACTTCAGGGCAGCACGACGACGGTCACCCCCTCGTTGCCGGCGTTCCAGTCGGGCCAGGTCCTGGCCTCGGGATGGCGTGAGGCGAAAGCGCGCCCCTCGTTTGTATCGCCCGACAGCCTTTCGCCGGCTATGAAGCTCGCCAGGCGTTTCTGACCACGCATTCGTGCCAGCTCGGCCCTGATGGCGTTGCGGATCACACCGCCACGCCCTGTCGAGCCGTGTCCGTGGACGATCCGCAGGGTACTCGTTCCCGAAAGTGATGCGCGGTCGATCTCGTCCCCGAGTCGGCGGACCGCTTCGGCTGCACTGAGTCGCCGGTGCCCGAGGTCCAACGTCCGGACTTGCCCACCCGCCTTCGCACGCGTCGACTCCACCCTCTCGAAGCCGCCGCAGTGGGGGCATACGGGCGTGCCGGCAGGCAGAGGATTTCCGCACGTCGCGCAGGTCGCTGTCATAACCGCTCGGGTTGGCCAGCCGAGCATGCCCCCGGGGCACGTCAGTCGGTGCTCTGGTCTATCTTGAATATCCGCATTGCCGATCAGAATGAGTTCCGGAGAATTACCATGAAGGCTCGAATCCTCCTCCTGTTCGTCCTGGCACTCGGTCTTGGACTTTCGGCGTCAGCCCAGGCGCAGCGACCGCTCACGCCGTACGACGTGGTCATGATGGAAAGCGCGGCCGCGGTGTACCCCAGCCCGGACGGCAGCATGATCGCGTTCATGCGGTCCGAACCCCGCGGCCCGGAGGATGGCGCGGGAGGGGGCTACACGACGCTTCACATGCTGGGCGGCAACCACGGCCCCCGACCGCTCCTCGGGGGCAAGCGCAACGTGGGCGGCGTTGCGTGGCATCCGCGGGGCGGGATGATCACGTTCCTGGAGCACCGCGAAGGAGATACGGGGCGCCAGCTCTATGCCCTGCCCATGGCCGGTGGCGAGGCTCATCGGGTGTTCGATGCCGGACGCTCCGTCAGCCAGTATCGCTGGAGCCCGGACGGCATGACGGTGGCCTTCACCGCGACGTTGCCCACCCCGAAAGAGCGGGCAGCTGCTCGATCGGCGGGCTTCCGGCAGACCGTCTACGACGAGGATTTCGATCGCACAGGGCTCTTCCTTTGGGATCACCAGACCCGTGAGGTACGGGAGATCGAGTTGCAGGGGAGTGTCTTCGGAATGGAATGGGCGCCGGACGGAACGCGGATGGTCCTGGCCATCGCGCCGAGGCCGCTCATCGACGACGGCTACATGTTCAAGCGGCTTCACGTGCTCGACGTGGAGACGGGCGCCGTGCGGAAGCTCGTGGACAACCCCGGCAAGCTCGGCCAGTTCGCGTTCTCGCCGGGCGGATCGAGGGTCGCCTACATCAGTGCGGCCGACGTCCGGGATCCGCACGCCGGCATGCTGTTCATGGCGGACGCCTCGACCGGCGAGGTGACCAGCCTGACGCCCGGGTGGGAAGGCATGGCGCACTCGTTCGAATGGCTAAACGACAGCACGCTGCGGACGGTGATCAGCCGGGGCATACACAGCTTCGTGTCGGACTTCGACCTGGCGAGCCGGGCGTTCACCGACCTGCCGTCGGGAGACATCGCCTTCGGATCCGTGCACACGGCGGGGGGTACCGTGGTCGCGACCGTGGAGGGCCCCGCCCATCCGTCCGAGGTGTACGTGCTGGAGGAAGGCGCCTGGGTGAGAAAGACGAACCACAACCCGTGGCTCGACGAGGTGCGGCTCGGCGAGCAGACCGTGCATTCGTTCGCGGCGTCCGACGGAGTGACCGTCGAGGGCGTCCTCATCAAGCCCCTGGATTTCGTTGAGGGCACGGCGTACCCGTTGGTCATATCGGTCCATGGAGGACCGGAGAGCCACTTCAACAACGGATGGATGACCGGCTACAGCAGCTGGGGGCAGCTCCTGGCACGGAAGGGATATTTCGTGTGGTATCCGAACTACCGCTCGAGCACCGGTCGCGGGGTGGAGTTCGCCAAGGACGACCATGGCGACCTCATGGGCCGGGAGTTCGAGGATCATCTCGACGCCATCCGCCACTTCGCGGGTCTCGGCTGGGTCGACGCGAACCGGGTCGGCATGGGAGGCGGATCCTACGGAGGCTATTCGGCCGCGTGGGCGGCCACCCGCCACACCGACGCGTTCGCAGCTGCGGTGTCGTTCGTTCCGATCACGACGGTGGTTGGCCAGTGGCTCACGACGGACATCCCGTACGAGTACCACCTCGTGCACTACGAGCAGACGTGGTTCTTCGACCAGACGGACTACATGGACGAGCGCAGCCCGCTCACCTACGCGGCACAGTCGCGCACTCCGGTGCTCATAGCCGGCGGTACCTCCGACACCCGCGTGCACCCTTCGCAGCCGCACCAGTTGTACCGCGCGATCACCGAGACCACGGACACCCCGGTCCGATACGTCCGGTATCCGGGCGAGGGGCACGGCAACTCGAGCAACGTCTATCGCTACGACTACCTGCTTCGCTCGCTGCAGTGGTTCGAGCACTACCTGCGGCCCGGCGACCACCGGAGCGATCCGCCGCCGCCGATGGACCTGGACTACGGCCAGTGGATGAAGTAGGGGCGGACGGCGCCCCGGCTCCGGATCGGTTCGTCGGCTTACCGGCTCCTCAGCACGTTCAGGGACGTCGAACCCTCCGAGGTCCGGAGCCGGACGAGGTACAGGCCCGCGGCAAGGCGACCGGCGTCCCAGGCCAGCTCATGCTGGCCGGCGTTCCGGTAGCCCGTCGCCAGCGTCTCGACCTCCTGCCCCAGGATGTTGTAGACGGCCACCTGCACGGGCCCCGGACGGTCGAGGGACATCACGATCAGGGTCGGCCCCGACGTCGGGTTCGGCCAGCCGGCCAGGGACAGGGTGGCCTCCGTCGGCACATCTCCCTCGACGCCGGTGGCGATATCGCGGATGGCCCGGTACAGGTCCTGGAAGATGGTCTCGGTCTGGCCGGACTCCTGGTTGATCGCGAGGGAGAGGCCCACGCCGCGTTCCGGATTGTAGAACGTCCTGGAATGGTGTACCAGGCTGCCTCCGTGGCCAAAGACCGGTTCTCCGTCTATCGAGCGACGCATCATTCCGAGCCCGTAGAAGAAGTTGACCGGACTGCCGGTCTTCATCTGGTCGAGCGATCCCTGGCTCACGTATGCGCCGTCGAAGAGCGCCTTCAGCACGCGAAGCATGTCGGCCGTGGTCCCCACCACGCCCGTGCAGTATTTCCCGGCGGTCAGGGCGCTCGTCGAGCTCACATTTCCGACGTCGACCCACCCCCCGCCGAAATTGTACCATCCTCCGTTGACCTCGCTCGGAGGGAGACCTATCGGCGCGAGCTTCGCGGACCCTTCCGTCACGGGTCCAAACAGGCGATCTTCGAACTCGTCCGTGCCGTCCCGGCCGGTCACGGCCTCCACGATCAGGCCGAGCACCTGGAAGTTGGAGTTGATGTAGTTGTAGCCGTGACCGGGATTGACCGGGGCCGGCATGTAATCCACGAGCACCTGCCGGTCGTCGAACACGCTGTCCGGGGCGGTCGACGCCTCCAGCAGGGCGCCGCTGAAGTACTCTCCCAGCGTCGAGCGGTGCTGCAGCAGCTCCCGCACGGTCGTCGAGGCGTCGACGTTCGGGAGCGGGTCGATGAAATCGCCGACGGTGTCGTCCAGGCTCATCTTCCCCTCGTCCACCAGCTGCATCACCACGATGGCCGTCAGGAGCTTCGTGAAGCTGGCGAAATAGAATGATCGGGACGTGTCAATCGGCTCCCCGGCACGGATGACACCGCTGGAGAAGCTCCGGATCGCGTGGCCGGGCGTGACGACGGAGGCGGCGAGGCCCTTGAGTCCGTAGCGGCCGCGCGCGTCGTCGAGGATGCGCTGCACCTCGTCGGCGATCGGATCGGACTGGGCCCGGGCGATGGCCGGGCGCAGGGCGCAGGTGAAGAGCAGGACGTACAGGATCGTGTTTCGGTTCATGACTTCACCCAGGTTCTGGTTTCTGTGCCCACGCGGATCACGTACAGACCGGTCGGCAGGCGCCCGGTATCCAGGCTGTTGTCGCCGGGCCGGAGCGGCTCTGCAGGCACACGCCTGCCGAGCAGGTCGTACACCTCGGCGGAGGAACGCGGGTTCGGAGCACCGACCCGCACGTTCAGCACTGCTCCCCCCGGATTGGGATAGACGTCGAATCCTGCCGCTGCGGGCTGGTCGACGGGCTCGGTCGCCGACGCGAGCGCACCCTCCATCAACCACAGGTACATCTCTTCGAAGTGGTCCTCCCAGAACCACAGGGCATGTTCGCTCGGCGACCGGATCTCGGACCGGATGTTCGACATGTCGTATCCGGCTGCCTCCAGGGTATCGACCATGGCCGTCTGACCGGTCGCGATTCCGTCGGGCGGTGCCCACTCGCTCGTCTCGCTCGCTCCGCTGAGGAAGCCGAGGCGCACGGGTTCGTCAGGGGGAGGCGTCCCGTAGGCCAGGTCGTAGATTTCAGGGTTGAAGAAGAGGGACGGGGAGAAGGCCAGGACCCTTCCGAAGATGTCCGGGCGCTTCAATGCCGCATAGGTGGCCAGCAGACCACCCGAGCTCATCCCCAGGAAGCCGGTCGTTTCGCGGCCGGCCATCGTGCGGTAATGGGCGTCCACATACGAGTTCAACGTATTGGCGATGAACGCCAGGTACTCGTCGCCTTCTCCGCCACCGACCTGGTTGTTGACCCAGGGGTGATACTCGCGGAAGCGGGTACCTGGATCGAAATCGATTCCGACCACGATGACCCCGTAGTCGCCCCCCGACTGCAGTTCGTCCAGCATCTCGTCCATGTTCATTTCGCCGTAGGACGGGATGATCGTTCCGTCGAAGAGAAACTCTCCATCGAGGGCATACAGCACAGGATAGTTCTTGCCCGACGTCTCGTAATCCGGCGGCAGGTACACGAAGATGCGTCGTCTGCGCCAGAGCTCCGGAATGATGAAATCATAGCTCATCACCGAGACGGACGAGCTGGCCGTCGAGCCCAGGAGGGGCCACGTGAGGAGTCTCCAGGCCGACACCGAACCCGTATACTCCGCCGTGCCCGTCCAGGGAACCGTGAAGGTCCGGTTGCCCACTTCGCTTCCCCGGGCGTCGACCTCACTGTACGTCCACGAGCCGACCGTGAATTTGAAATCGATGGTCTCTCGGGTACCCATCGGAAGCGTGATCGCGTAGGTGCCGTCGGGTTGCTCCTGGAGCGCGTACGACGGGTGCGCCGGATTCCACCCGTTGAACGAGCCGGCAACGTAGATGGTGCGGGATGCCGGGTGATCCTCGGGGACGGTAATGCGGAGCGTGGCCTGGCCCCGAGCGGCGGGCGCCGCGAGCAGGAGGCCGGCCGCGAAGAGGGCGGCTGCCGGGCGGATCATCTCTCGGTGGGTGGATGGGGCGGGAGGGAGCGTCCCGCCGGGATGTCTGATCGGGCACCGGGGGTCAGCGCCCGCACGAACGTTCCGAGCATATCGATCCGGGTCCGTAGCAAACCGGACGAAGACCCGTAGCGGATCGGACGAATTTAGCCCTTTTCCGCAGGATAGTGTGAAGGGGCGACCCCGAATGCCTGGCGGAAGACGCGCGCGAAGTGCTCCGCGCTGTCGTACCCGACCTCGGCGGCCACCGCCTGCACGCTCCCGCGCCCCTGCTCCAGGAGACGGGCCGCCCGGTCCAGCCGAAGGGTCTGAATGAACCCCCGGGGCGAGAGCCCGGTGAGATCCCCGAGCCGGCGGCGAAGCTGCCTGGGGCTTACGGCCATCTGGTCCGCCAGCCACTCCACCGTGAGCAGGGCGTCGCCCAGGTGCTCCTCCGCGGCAGTGCGGGCACGCTCCAGCCACTCGGCGTCCTCCGAACCCACGACGGCACCCGTGGTCTCCACGCGGAACCGCCCCTCGTACCGCTCACGCAGTAACCGCCGAACCCGCACGAGGTGTTCCGCCCGCAGAAGCAGCTCCTGACGGTTAAAGGGCTTGGCCAGGTAGTCGTCGGCGCCCGTCCCGAGCCCTTCCAGGCGGTTGGCGTCGTCGTCCAGGGCGGTCAGCAGGATCACGGGCAGGTGGGCCAGCTGCGGGTCCTCGCGGATCGCCCGGCAAAGCCCGTACCCGCTTAGGCCCGGCATCATGACGTCCGAGATCACGAGGTCGGGCGGAGCGTCCCGGACGGCGACCAGGCCCTGGTCGCCCGATGATGCCGTTCTCACACGGTATTCCGTACGCAGGCACCCGGCCACGTACTCCCGCATGTCGTCGTTGTCCTCCACCACGAGGATGGCCGGCGCATCCGGACCGGGATCGGCATCGGGGACCGCGGTCTCCTCCTCGATGTCGGCCGACATCATGTCCGCTACGGGACGCGTCGGCGCCTCGACGATCTCGTCGTCTTCCAGGTGATCCCTCCCAAGCGGAAGCCGGATTTCGAAGGTGCTGCCCACGGAGGGAGTGCTACGAGCCGACAGGGTGCCCTGGTGAAGGATCACGATCTCGCGCGCCAACGCCAGGCCGATTCCCGTGCCCTCGACGGCCGGAAGCGAGTCGTCCCCGCCGCGGAAGTACCGGTCGAACACGCGAGGGAGGTCGTCCGGGGTGATGCCGCGCCCCGTGTCCTGCACGGTGATCGTGCACGTGGACGCATCGCTTTGGACCGCGATCCGGACCGTCCCGCCGCGCGGGGTGAACTTGAGCGCGTTCGAAAGGAGGTTCACGACGACGGCCTCGAGCTTGTCGCGATCGACCCACACCGGCGCGACCCCGTCCTGCGCCTCGAACGTCAATCCGATCCCGTCACGCTCGGCCTTGGACCGGAACGACGACACCCAGAGGCGCAGGAAGGCCACGATGTCGGTCTCGGCCGCGTGGAGGTGCAGCAAGCCGGCCTCGAGCTTCGCCAGATCGTGCAGCTGGCCGATCAACTGGTTCAGGCGTTCGGCGTTGCGGAGCATTACCGGGGCCACCGTGTCCAGGGTCTCTCCCCGACGCGCATCCTGCAGCGGACCCAGCAGCAGCGTGAGCGGAGTGCGGAATTCATGGCTGATGTTGGCAAAGAAGCTGGACCTGGCGCGGTCCAGGGTCTCCAGCGAGCGGGCCTGTTCCTCCGCCACCGATGCCCGGAGTTCCGTCTCCAGGAGCCGGACACGCCGGGACTCCTGCTCCCTGATCCGCGCACGCTGCCATGCGCCGCCGACGACAGCGAGGCCTGCGGCGGCGAGGCCCAGGAGCAGCAATCCCCAGCTCGACCGCCACCATGGCGGGTTGACAAGAAAAAGCACGCGCGCCGTTTTCGGGGACCACGACCCGTCCGGATTGGTGGCCTGTACCTCGAACACGTACTCACCGGGAGCCAGGGCCGGGAACGAGGCCGAGCGGCCGGTTCCGGCGTCACGCCACGACGCGTCCGGGCCCCCGAGCCGGGTGCGATACCCGATCCGGTCCGGATCGTCGTAACGGACGCCTACCCAGTCGATCCCCAGGTCGTTGCGGTCGTGATCCAGGTCGATCCGCGACGGCAGGATCGCCCGGGTGCCCGCCGTCCCGGACCCTTTCAGGGGGATACCCCCCACATGCACGCCGGTGATGTGCACCTGCGTGGGCGCGAGATTCCTCCGGAAGTCGAGCGGGTTCACCGACACGAACCCGCTCGCCTCTCCGAAGAGCAGCGTGCCGTCGCGGAGATGTCCGTCGTTGATTCCGAAGAACCACGTGTCCAGGAGGCCGTCGGCGGGCGTGAACAGCGTCGCGGCATGGCTCCGCGGATCGAAGCGGACGATGCCGGCGGGGCCCGGCATCCAGAGCGAGCCGTCTGCCGCGACCTGGAGCCCCGAGAGATGGTCCATGGGAAGACGTCCGTTGGCCCGCGTCAGGTGGTCGAAGCTCCCCGTGGCCTTGTCGAACCGGTTCAGTCCGCCTCCCATCGTCGCAATCCAGAGCGTGCCCGGGTCGTCGGGGTCGGGCGCGATGCCCACCACGTTCGGAGAGCCGAGCGAGAGCGTGTCCGCCGGATCGTTCCGGTACCGGGTCACCTCGCCGGTCGAAGGATGGGCGTGGGCCAGCCCGCCCCGAACTCCTCCCATCCAGAAACCACCGTCGCCGTCCTCGTACATCGCCGCCACCGTGCCTCTGGCGCCCGGCGGAAGAGGAAACCAGTCCACGCTCCCGGTCCCCGGGCACCGCCGCTCCACGCCGCGGGCCGGATACGAGATCCAGACGCAGAGCGCTGCATCCTCGTAAAGGAACCCGGCGTTCACGTCTCCGGCCGCGTTCGGGATTTCGATTGGCAGATGGTGAAATACACCGGGGCGCGCGAGATCCATCCGGTCCACGCCTCCGTCGGTCGACACCCACAGGGTTCCGCCCGAATCCATGAGCAGATAGCGCACGTCGTCCGAGCGAAGGCTCCTCGGATTGCCGGGATCGTGCCGGAACCACGTTCCATCGCTCATCCGGACGATGCCCTGGCCCAACGTGGACACGTAGAGGTCTCCGTCAGGGGACTCCGCGAACCCCGTCACGAACGGGCTGGGCACGGGCCGTCCGCGATAGTCCGGAAGTCGCGTGGCGACGAACCGGAATCCCGGGGAGCCGATCCTCACGGCTCCGCCCGTGAAATGGCCGGTCCACATGCCGCCGTTGCGGTCGGCCGCGATTGCCCCGATGGTTCCAAGCGACCGGTCCTCCTGCCCGACCGGCTGGAACCGGTCCTCCTCCAGTCGAAGCGTCGTGGTCTGAGTGGCGAGCCACAGGGTCCCGTCCGAGGCACGGGCGAGGCGGACGGGCGAGCGTTCGTCCGCTCCGGGCACACGACCCAGGTGGCGGATGGTCCCGGATTCCACGAGATCGATGCCGCCCGAGGTGCCCACCCAGACCGATCCGCCGTCCCCCGCCTCCACATCGAAGACGAGCGCTCCGGCAAGGGACCGCGGGTCGTCCGGGTCGTGCACGAAGTGGATGAAGGGGCCGTCCGGGAGGTCGAGCCGACTCAGAGTGCCCGCGGTCTCGTCCGCCCCGACGGGTTCGGGACCCATGCCCGGGACGGAGCCGGACACGACCCAGAGGCGGTCCGCCGCGTCACAGAGCAGGTCGGCTATCGATCCGCCGGGCGCCGAACCGGCGACATCCGGGTCATGCCTCAGGGCCGTCCGGTCGCCGGTACGGGGATCCACCCGGACGATCGAGTGGCCCCCTCCGACAGCGGGCAGCTCGAGGAGGCTGCGCCCCCGGGTACCGGCCCATACGGTCCCCATGCAGAACGCTACCGACTCGACGGGTCCGGAGAGCCGGGACCCGCCCGGAGCCTCCCGTATGGCGGTTCGCAGCGAATCGAGCACGTACAGGCCGCTGGACGACCCGATCCACAGAGTGCCCTCCGGATCCTCCGTGACATCGTTCACGTGGTCGGGGTTGAGCCCGGAACTCGTTTCCGGACCCGGGAATCCGAATCCACCCACCTCGTGACCGTTCCACGAAAGCAGTCCCGCCCGCGTGGCGAACCAGAGGATGCCGTCCCGATCCTGGTGGATCGCCCGGACGTCGTAGCCGAAGAAGCCGTCCTCCGGACCGAGGCGCCGGACGTCGATCTCGGGCTGCGCGAGAGCCGGGCCGGAGAGCAACACCAGGCCGAGAGCGAGCGGTACGAGTGCGGTGTGGCGGGGTGGCATGGTTCGGGGTAACGACCCGGGAAAATAGAGAATCGGACGCTCGGTACGCAGACCTTGTGAGCGTCATCCTCCGGGCAGCAGTCCGCACACGGGCGACGCCTATCCCCCGATAAACTTGTCAGGCGTGAGCCGCTGCCGGCCCGGATCCATACCCTGGGATCTCGACAATTCGCTCAGTACTGCGTCGCTGTGCGTGCTCGGATTCACGTTCAGGAAATACCGGGATATCATGCCTGTCGGATCGATGACAAAGGTGTTCCGCCTCGAGAACCGGGAGTTGCCCGCACCCCGGATCGATCCGTAACTGGTGGAAACCATTCCGTCCGTGTCTGCGAGCAGCTTGAACTCCAGGCCCTGCGACCTGCTGAACCGGGCGTGCGTTGCCCGGTCATCCATGCTGACACCGAGAATGACCGCGTTTCGCGCCCGGTATTTCTCGATGTCCTGCTGGAAGTTGCGCGCCTGCATCGTGCATCCGGTCGAGAAATCCTGCGGACAGAAGTAGAGGACCACCCACTGACCGCGATAGTCCTCTAGTTGCACTTTGCTGCCGTCGTTTGCCACGAGCCCGATCGCGGGCGCCGCCACGCCGACCCTGGGTGGTTTCACCTCGGTCTCGCAGGCTACGAGTCCGAATGACAGGACGGTCAGGAGAATCGACCGGCCCGTCACGCGCCCTGAAGCCTCGCGAGGTCGCCGAGCACAGCCTCGCTGTGGGTATCCGGGTCCACGCCCATGTAGACCTGCGCTACGTTCCCGTCGGGGTCGATCACGAATGAATTCCGTACCGCGACCCGCGCCGGTCCGGCCTCGCGGACGGAGCCGTACGATTCCGAAACAATGCCCTTCGTGTCGGCGAGCAGCTTGAACGAAAGACCCTCCTTGGCGCAGAATTCGGCGTGGGAATCAGCGTTGTCCGTGCTCACACCGAGGATGACCGTATTTCTGGCCTCGTACTGTTCCATGTCCCTCTGGAAATTGCGGGCCTCCGTCGTGCAGCCGCCCGTGAAATCCTTCGGGTAGAAGTAGAGCACCACCCACTGGCCACGGTAGTCGGCCAGATCAACCTCCGTCCCCTCGTTCGAAACGAGCAGGAAGCCGGGGGCCTCGTCGCCCACGGTCGGTGGCTGGACATCCGTGCGGCAGGCGCCAAGGGCGAGTACGAGAGAAAGGGTGAGGATAAGGCGGCTCATTGCTGCGTGTTGCTGTTTGTCCGGGTTTTACCAGTGATCGGTGTTCCAGTTCAGTCGTCGGTGGCCTCGTCGCCAAATCGAAGCCGCATCACGCCGGCTCGATAGCCGAAGACCTCCCGGAGCTGTCCGGCCACGAATACCGAGTTCGCCATGCGACCCAGGGGCCCGAGAGGCGGGGCGTAGTACACGCGATCCGTCATCAGGGTGCTTTCTCCCACGGCCCGGAACGAGTGTTCGTGCCACCACGACCGGTATGGACCCTCGATCTGCGAGTCGACGAATCGGACTCCCTTTTCCCATTCGTCGATGCGTGTTCGCCAGCGGATAGGTACCGGACCCACGCGTAGTCGGTAGGCGATCTCTGAACCCTTTTCCACACGACGAGGCGCGTCGGTGATGCGGAAGCGCATGGCTGGAGGTGTCAGGAGGCCCAGGTTCTCGGCGCGGGAGAAGAAGGCGAAGACCTCGTCCAGGGGGCGTGCGAGCTCGCTCCGGGTCTCAAGCAGAAACGACGGTGAACGCTCGGAGAGGTACGGTGAATTCGGGATCTGGCCTTCGATGGGGGCTATGTCGATACCCGGATTCTCCAACAGGTCACGCAGGGCTTCTTCGACGGTGGCAAATCGGTGCCGGAAGCCGAGGGCGGTTGCCCGCATCGGCATTGCACGCTGCCCTTCGAGCACGGTCGAGGCGGCCCGCCCGAAGACGGCCCTGACAACGAGGGAGGGGACAGGCAGGATCGTGGGTCGATCCAGGACGTGACCCAGGGCGGATGCGAACGAGCGAAAGGTTACCGGTTCCGGTCCCGTAGCATTGAACGCTCCGGTGTAGCGGGAGTCAGCGATCGTGCGAACGATCATCTCCACGTGGTCGTCGAGATGAATCCAGGGCAGGTACTGGTCTCCCGACCCCACGGGTCCGCCGAGGCCCGCGCGGAAGATGGGCAACATCGTCTGAAGGGCACCACCTCCTCGCCCGAGAACGAGACCGGTGCGCGGCAGGGCTACCCGCACGCCAAGCTCTTCGGCCCTGAGTGCCTCGGTTTCCCAGTCCACGCAGAGGCGCGCGAGAAAGTCGTCGCCCGCCGGGGCGTCCTCCGTGAGCACTCGATCGCCGGTGGTCCCGTAGTACCCTACAGCACTCGCTGACACGAAGACCTGTGGCCTGTCGGAGAGCTTCGCCATTGCGTCGACGATCGCCCGCGTGAGGTCGATGCGGCTCGACCTCAGGATCTCCATGCGGTCCGCAGTCCAGCGTCCGCCAAGCAGTGGCTCGCCGGCCAGGTTCACCACGGCGTCGGCCCGTCCCAGTTCATCAAGCGGAACCGGGACGCCGGGATGCGACTCGACAATGCCGACATCCGTTCCGAGAAGAGCCCGGGCGTCGTCGGCATTACGAGTGACTACGGCCACGTCATGAGCGTCGCGGCGCAGCCTGGTTACCAGGGCGCGCCCGATGAATCCTGTGCCGCCGGTGATGAGGATGTTCATTGTTCTGCGGGTAGCTTCACCAATATAGACGTTTTTGACGATTTGTTATTGTCAAGTCGTCCAATTCGTTCTATATTCTGAATATGGATACCCTCATCACCACGGCGGAAGCGGCCCGGATAGCCGGAGTCGGCGTCACAAGCATCAAGCGATGGGCCGACGATGAGCTCATCCGCGTGATTCGGACGCCCGGCGGGCATCGGCGCGTGGTCAAGGCGGACCTTGTCGAGTTCATACGCAGGACGTCGAAGGGCACGTCGGCGCCGGGAATCGAGGATGAAGGAGGGACGGGTGTCCGGTGGGCGGGGATCATTCTGTCCGACGACGTGCTGTCGTTGCAGGGCACGCTCCTGCAGGCGCGGGCGCGTCTCGGCTCGTGGCACGCGGTGGCGGACGAGATCGGGCAGGGGCTTCGGGAGATCGGGCGCAGGTGGGAGCGCGGTGAGACGACCGCGCTCGAGGAGCATGTAGGATCGGAGCGCCTGATGCGGGCGCTTGCCACGCTGGCGGACGGCATTCCCCGATCGGGACAGGAGCGCGTATGCCTCCTGACCTGCGTCCCGGGAGACCACCACACGCTCGGACTTTCCCTGCTTCAACTTTGCCTCCGTGAGGCCGGATGGGCGGCGCTCTGGGTGGGGCAGGCCACTCCGCTGGACGACCTGCTTTCACTTGCGGGATCCGGGCAGATCCACATGCTTGCGCTTACGGCTTCGGCCGCCTCATCGGACCGTCGTGAACTCGGTGCATTTCTTGACCTCGTCGGACCCGCCTGTGAACGCTCCGGCATCCGCCTCGCGATGGGGGGCGCTGGCGCATGGCCGGACCCGCCAAAGTTCGGCAAGCGATTCCATTCGCTTTCCGAGTTCCACGAGTTCATCTCCGGGCGGACATGACCACATCCGATCGCCGTCCGGACGCCGTCGTCATCGGGGCCGGATTCGCGGGTCTGGCGGCCGCGATTCGCCTGGCTCGCCTCGGCCGCCGAGTGACCGTTCTCGAACGGCATGACGAGCCCGGCGGACGCGCACGCATGTTTCGGGCGGACGGGTTCACCTTCGACATGGGGCCGAGCTGGTACTGGATGCCCGATGTGTTCGAGGAGTTCTTTCGGATGGCCGGGACGGAGGTCGATGATCATCTGAGCCTGGTCCGCCTGGATCCCTCATACCGTGTGTTCTTCGACGAGGGCCCGCTGGATGTGCCCGCTGGCCGCGACGGTGTGCGGGCACTGTTCGATCGGGTGGAGCCGGGAGCGGGCCGACGACTCGATGCCTTCCTTGACGAGGGGCGCCGGAAGTATCGCCTGGGCATGGAACACTTTGTTTGGCGCCCCGGCAATTCGCCACTGGAGTTCGCCGACCCGAGGGTCCTGCCCGAGGTCCTCCGGCTGTCCCTGTTTGGCTCCCTCAGCGCGCACGTGCGCCGGCATTTCACCGACCCGCGTCTCGTGCGGCTCCTGGAATTTCCGGTGCTGTTTCTGGGCGCGCGTTCCGAGCGGACACCGGCCCTGTACAGCATGATGAACCACGCGGACACGGACCTGGGCACCTGGTATCCCATGGGAGGGATGTACCGGGTCGTCGACGCCATGGTCAGCGTAGCTCGCGGTCTGGGTGTGGAATTCCTCTTTGGAGCCGAGGTGGATGCGATCCTGGAACGGAACGGTTCGGTCTCGGGGGTTTCGTCGGGCGGCTCGATCCTCGAAGCCGACGTTGTGATCTCGGCGGCCGACTACCACCACGCGGAGCAGGACCTCCTGCCTTCTCGATGGCGCCGGTACGATCGCGCGTACTGGCGGAGCCGCACCATGGCCCCGGGGTCCCTCCTGTTCTTCCTGGGAATAGACTGCCGCATGGACGGATTGCTGCACCACAATCTCTTCTTCGACACGCCGTTCGAACCCCACGCGCACACGATATACGACGACCCCGCCTGGCCGGGGAGTCCCAACTTCTACGTGTGCGTCCCGTCGCGCACGGACCCGACCCTCGCCCCGGACGGATGCGAAAACCTGTTCGTTCTCGTTCCCCTGGCTGCCGGCCTGGATGCGAACGAGCATGAGACGGCGCGTCTATTCGACCACGTCATGGACCGGATCGGAGAGCGCACCGGTCTGGATCCGAGGGCGCATGTGGTGTATCGGAGGGACTACGCACACCGCGAGTTCGAGGAGGATTTCCATGCGTGGCGGGGCAATGCGTACGGTTTGGCGAACACGCTCAGGCAGACCGCGTTCATGAAACCCCGGATGCGCAGCCGCCTCCCCGGACTCTATTTCGCAGGCCAACTGACTACTCCCGGCCCCGGCGTTCCTCCAAGCCTGATCAGCGGGCAGGTGGCCGCCATGGAGGCGGATCGCTGGCTTCAGACCCGACCGCAGAGTACTGGCCCATGAATCCGAGAACCGAGCGCCTTTCCCTGTACGACCAGGTGAGTCGTGCGTGCAGCCGCGCGACCACGAGAGCCTACTCCACGTCCTTTTCGTGGAGCATCCGCACGTTGGCCTCAGACATCCGGCCCGGCATCTATGCGATCTACGGGTTCGTGCGTCTGGCCGACGAGGTTGTGGACTCCTTCCAGGGTCACGACCGGGCCGATCTGCTAGCGCGCCTGAAGGAGGATACGGTCCGGGCGCTGGACGACCGGATCAGCACTAATCCAATCCTGCAGGCCTTTCAGGAGACGTACCACCGGTACGGAATCGATCGGAGGCATGTGGACGAGTTTCTTCGCAGCATGGAGTGGGACCTGCATCTCACGCGGTATGGCCGCGAGCATTTCGATGAGTACATCGTCGGTTCGGCGGAGGTCGTGGGTCTCATGTGCCTCAAGGTTTTCGTTCGGGGTGACCAGTTGGAATACGAGAGGCTGGAGCGCCCCGCAGCGAGATTGGGCGCCGCGTTCCAGAAGGTCAACTTCCTCAGGGATCTGGGTGAGGATACGGGAGAGCTGGGGCGTTCGTACTTCCCGGACTTCGATCTGGCGACATTCGGCGATGCCGATAAACGCCGGATTGAGGACGAGATCGAGGCCGATCTCGCCGCCGCTCGCGAGGGTATCCGGCAGCTGCCGCGGGATGCGCGCTTCTCCGTTTTTGCCGCGTTCACGCTGTACAGTCGGCTTCTAAAACGAATCCGTCGCCTCACGAGTCGGGATATCCTCTCAACGCGTGTTCGGGTACCGGACATTGAGAAGCTGGTATTCCTGGCCGGAGCATCGCTGCGCCACCGTTTCAATCTGGTTTGAGTATGGCCTGGAAACTGAGGGTTCTGCTGGCCTGGGTCGCCGTTGCCCTGTCCATGCCGGTTGCCGCCCAGGTGGACCCGGTACGCGACGATGCGGGTCGGCGGGATTCGATAGACGCCCCCATCGCGTCCTGGCGGGCCGCATTCCGACAGGCAGGAGAAAAGGAGGGGCTGGCGAGCTTTCGGAAACTGCTGACCGAAGCGTCAGCCCGTGATGAAGACGACCCGACCTTCATGGCCTTTCGTGCCACGGCAGAAGTGATGACGGCCGGCCGCAGGTGGAATCCACTGGCGAAGCTCATCGGATTCCGCAAGTGGACGAAGAGGCTGGACCGCCAGGTAGAGATCGAGCCGGGCAATGCGGATATTCGCCTGTTGAGGCTTGCCGTGAGGGCGAACGCGCCGTCGTTTCTCGGCTACAACAAAGGCATCGAGGAGGATTGCTCGGTCGTAGGCGAGGCTCTCCGATCCAATTTCTGGTCGAGCGACCCTTCCCATGTGGCGGTCGCTTCGACGGTACTGGAAAGCGTCGAGGCATGTCGATGAACCATCCCGAGGAACGAGTGGTCCTGGTCGACTCGGATGACCGGCCCGTGGGCGAAATGGACAAGCTCCAGGCCCACCGGGAGGGGGTGCTGCATCGTGCCATCTCGGTGTTCGTATTCAACAGCGAAGGCGAGCTGCTGCTGCAGCGTCGGGCGCCCGGGAAATACCACAGCGGGGGCCTCTGGACCAACACGTGCTGCAGCCACCCGAGGCCGGGTGAACCCGTGTCCAAAGCCGCGACACGCAGGCTCCAGGAGGAAATGGGGATGGCGTGCGATCTCGAGCCCCGGTTCGCGTTCGTCTACCGGAGCGAGCTGGATGGAGGGCTCGTCGAGCACGAATTCGATCACGTGTTCGTCGGTACGTCCGACTCCGAGCCCGTTCCCGACCCGGCGGAAGTCTCGGAGTGGAGGTACGCTTCGCCGGAGGCCATCCGCCATGAACTGGAAGAGCGGCCCGACCGGTTTACGACCTGGTTCCGCCTCTGCTTCGAGAGCGCCGTTGAAGCCGCCCCCGACCGCCCGATCGTCACACAGCAATCACAATCGACATGACCGTCCTCACGAATGCGCTCATCGTGCTTGGCACGTTTACGGCCATGGAGGCCGTGGCATGGCTCGCGCACCGCTTCCTGATGCACGGGCCCATGTGGTGGTTTCATCGGGACCACCACAATCACGAGCCCGGTTTCTTCGAAAAGAACGACCTCTTCGCACTGATCTTCGCCGTTCCGAGCGCCTGGTTCTTTTACTCGGGCACGATGAACGGCGACTTCCGAGTGTGGATCGGGCTCGGCATCCTGCTGTACGGCATTTGCTATGTCTTCGTCCACGACATCTTCATCCACCAGCGGTTCAAGTGGCTCCGGGGCACTAACAGCGTGTACCTGACGGCCATTCGAAAGGCACACCTCATGCACCACAAGCACCTCGGACCCGAAGACGGCGAGTGCTTCGGAATGCTGGTGCCGCCACTGAAGTACTTCGGCGAAGCTCGGACAGCGGTTGCGACACGGAAAGCGGCGCGATCGGGCCGGGCGACGTCCGGGGCAGGCCGCTGACGTGTCGGGCCTATACCTGGCGGTGAACCTCGTCGTTCTGTCCGTTCCGCTGGCGTTCAGTTGGTACGGACCGCTCCGATTCGTGGACCGGTGGCGTGAATTTCTGCCCGCGTGCCTGGCCGTTGCGGCCGGCTTCATCGCGTGGGATGTCCTCTTCACTGCGGGCGGCATCTGGGGATTCGACGACCGGTTCCTGCTGGGCCCGCGCCTGGCCGGTCTTCCGATCGAGGAATGGCTCTTCTTCGTGTGCATCCCGTATGCCTGCGTATTCACCTACCATGCGTTCGGTACGCTGCAGGTGCCGGTTCCGCCGGTGCGCACGGCGCGATTCCTGACCGTGGCAGCCCTGGTGCTATCCGTCGTGCTGCTGGTGCTCTACCCCGGGCGTGCCTACACCGCCGTCACATCCGGGCTTCTGGCCGTGCTTCTCGCGGTTCTTCTGTGGTTCAGGCCCGCATGGCTGGGTCGACTCTGGCTGACCCTCGCGGTGGTCTCCGTCCCGTTTGTCCTGTCAAACGGCGTTCTGACCGGGCTTCGCTTCTGGACGTATCCGGTTCTCAATACCGCCCCAGGGGAGATCGCCGGCAGGGTCGTCTGGTACGACAACGCCCACAACATGGGCATTCGTCTATTCAGTATCCCGCTGGACGACTTCCTGTACGCCGCCCTTCTTATCGGGCTGAATGTGATGGTGATGGAATGGCTGACAGCAAGGCGCTACCACGCAATCCCGTAATCCTCCCCGTGGTTGCTCGAGCCACCCCAGAACGTGCCGTGTTCACGGTCGAAGTAGATGGCGTTGATTGGACCGGATGTCCGGTCGTCAAGTCCGAGCGAATACCCCATGCGCCGCAGTTCGGTCAGAATCCACGGCGGCGTGTCGTCGCGTACGATTAGGCGTCCGGGTCTGGATTCGTGCTGGTCGAACGAGCCCCGCATCTGGTACGAGGTGATGTTCGCGGCCTCGGTCGCTTCCTGGACTGTCATGCCGAACTCGACCACGTTCAGGAAGAACTGCAGAAGCCACTGGTCCTGCCCGTCCCCTCCCTGGACGGCGAAGGACAGGAAGGGCTTGCCGTCCCTGAGAGCGAGTGACGGGGTGAGCGTCACCC
>JAHEEH010000143.1 GCA_024640835.1 Bacteroidota bacterium | reverse complement strand
CGAACCGCGTCTTCCGCGGGCTGGTCGACCGGGGTACACGCCTGCAGGAGGAGGGAGGGAAGCGTTTCGGCGAGGCGGTGAAGGACCTGTCGGAGCGCCCGAAGGAAATGGCCGAAGCCGTAGAGCACACGGTCGAACGGGCCGTCGGAACGGCACTGAACCGCCTGAACGTGCCCACGCGACACGAGGTCGAGCGCCTGACCCAGAGGGTCGAGCGCCTGACGGAGCAGGTGGAGCGGCTGGCATCGCGCCTCGCGGGTGGAGAGGGTCCGACCGCCACCGTGCTCGAGGTGGTGCCGATCGGCGACTCGTGGTGCGTTCGGGACCTGGCAACGGGTGAGATCCTGGTCGAGGCGGGGACCAAGGCCCAGGCCGTCCGGTCCGGACGTGAACGCGCGCATGAACTGATCCCGTCCGAACTCCGAATCCTCAAGCAGGACGGCTCGGTGCAGGACACTTCACACTATGCCTGATCGGGAGGGCTATAGGTCGGACGTCCGCCCCTCCGGCGTGGGCCTGGCCTGCGCCGGGGGAGTCGTCGAGGGGGCCTTCTACGAGATCGGTGCCCTGTGCGCCCTCGAGGAGGCCGTCGATGGCCTGGACCTGAACGCCCTGTCCGCCTACGTCGGAGTCAGTTCGGGCGCGATCGTGGCCACGTTCCTGGCGGCAGGAGTGCCCATCCGAGAGCTTTCCCGTGCCGTGGCGGGCCACGCCGAACCTCCCCTCGACTTCAGGCCGCAGGACCTGTTCAGGCCCGACTGGCTCGAATTCCGCCGCCGGCTGCGCAGGGTGCCGTCGGCCACGGTCGGTGCCGTCCGGCGCTTTCTTCGCGACCCGGGAGACATGGGCCTCCTCGGAGCGGCGCTTGGCCTCGGATCGTTGATACCCGTCGGGCTTTTCGACAACGCCCCGGTCGAACGGCTGGTCGCGGATGTTCTGGCCCACCGGGGCGTTCCCAACCGGTTCGACGCCTTCGGTCCGGCCCTCCGGATCGTGGCCACGGATCTCGACTCTGCGGAGGCGGTCTGTTTCGGGACTCCGGAATGGGACGGCATTCCGGTCTCGCGGGCCGTTCAGGCGAGCACGGCTCTTCCCGTGCTGTATCGCCCCGTGGAGATCGACGGTCGCCACTACATCGACGGCGTTGCCCGCCGGACGGTGCATGCCAGCCGCGCCCTGGAAACGGGGGCCGGCCTCGTCTTCTGCGTGAACCCCATCGTCCCGGTCGATCTCAGGTCCGCGTCGTCCGACGAGCGACACGCCGGATCCGGGCTCATGGATGCCGGTCTGCCCCTGGTGCTTTCCCAGACCTTCAGGACCCTGGTTCATTCCCGGATGCAGACCGGATTCCGTGCGTACCGGCACGTGTTTCCGAACGCGAACACCATCCTGCTCGAGCCTGACGCTGCCGACAGGACCCTCTTCTTCTCGAACGTCTTCAGCTTCGCGAACCGCCAGGCCATCTGCATGGGAGCCTACGAGGCCACCCGATCGTGGCTGCTGGATCATGCGGACGAGGTGGATCCGGTCCTGGCGCCCCACGGGATGAGCCTCGATCGCAGGGCCCTCGCGGACAGGAATCGGACGCTCTTCGGACGACCATGCGATGCCCCGTCCACGCGTGCCGCGGACGAGGCCATGGACCGACTCGAGGCCGTGCTCGGGCGGATGGAGCCCGCCTAGCGGTTTCGGCCGTACTGCTCGTGGGACGACACCCACTCGAGCGACGAGATGGCGGCGGCGAGGGAAAGCTCCCCGGCCAGCGCCACGCCCGCGACGATCTCGGCCAGGCGCATCACCTTGCCCTCCCCGTAGCAGCCGAGCATCTCGAGGGCCTCGCGCTGGGTCGGAAGTCCCGTTCCGCCGCCGTACGTGGCGACGATGAGCGAAGGGATCGTCAGGGACAGGTACAGATCCCCGTCGGGCGTCAGCTCCGTGTACAGGATACCCGCCGAACCCTCGGAAACGTTCGCGACATCCTGTCCGGTGGCGATGAACAGGGCCGTGATCGCGTTCGCCGAATGCAGGCCGTTGTTGTTGGCGCCCGACAGGATGGACCCCACGTTGGCCACCTGGCCGTGATAGGCGAGGTCGCGGGGTTCCACGCGGAGCTGTTCCACGAGGAGGCTGCGCGGCAACGTGACCTCCGCGGTGACACGCTTGCCCCGGGTCCGCATGATATTGACCTGGGACGCCTTCTTGTCGGTCGCGAAGTTCGATTCCAGCAGGAAGCGCCGGATGCCGTCGAAGTGCTCCTGTATCCACGAGCAGGCCGCGAAGGTGGCCCGGCCGACCATGTTCTGACCCGCGGCGTCGCCGGTGGAGAAATTGAAGCGCAGGAAGACGAAGCGGTTGGACTGGTACGGATCGATGTGCAGCAGCTTGGCCACGCGGGAGGTGGCTTCGGCCTCTCGCGCGATGTCCGCCGTGTGCCGGCCGATCCACTCCACGAAGTCCCGACCCCGCCGCGCATCGTCGAAGATGAAGACGGGGGCCCGCTGCATGGCGTCGCCGACGACGGTGCACGTCACGCCCCCGGCCATGTTCAGCACCTTCATCCCCCGGTTGTAGGAGGCAACGAGGGTCCCTTCGGTGGTGGCCAGGGGAACCAGGAACTCGCCGTCCGCATGCTCGCCACGGATTCGCAGCGGCCCCGCGAGGCCGATGGGAACCTGGGCCACCCCCATGAAATGCTCCACGTTGCCCTGCGTGACATGGGGGTCGAAGGCGAAATGGCCGATGTGCCGGAGGTCGGTTCCGGTCTTCGAGGCCACGAAGTCGCGCCGTGCCGCAGCGGCCTCGCCCGTATAGTCATCCACCGGGTCGCGAGGGATGCGCTCGCCGCCGCCCCGCCTCGACGCGATCGAGTCTTCGACATCGAATGCGAGCTCGCCGAACGGCTCGGACACCGCCCTGATCTCGATCCGGTGACCGCCCGGGCCCAACCGGACGTCCCGGAGGAGCACCACGAGCGTGGCTCGAAGCGGGAAGGGGAGCGGGTCGGAAGCGTCGACCGACGCGGCGGGTCGCTCGGCACCGTCCTCCGACCGGACCGTGATGGCATCGGTGCGTACCGCCTCGCCGTCCACGGAGACCCCGTGCAATCCGGTGAGGGTCGCGTCGGAGAGGCGGTTGCGAAGGACGAACGTGGATCCGCCGTCGGTCGAGGACAGGCTTCCGACGGTGTAGAGCTTGCGGAGAAGGAGGCGCGGAATGAACATGGCGTCATCAGGAGGAATCCACCCGGCACCCTTCGACGTTCGGGCTCGGGAGCCGTCAAAGCGGCGCCGCGTGCTTTGGGATCGCCCGACTCAGGATAGCCATGACCGATGTGCCCCGCTACTGGACCCCCGCCTTTATCGAGGCATTCGTCGATCGACTCAACGAGGATCAGGATTTCCAGCGCCATGCGCACCGGTTTTCCGATACCATCGTGTTCCAGTGCCTGGATACGCCCGACGGCAGGGACGTACGGGCGACGTACGAGATCGATGCAGGATTCGTGACGGCCCATGTCATCGACGAGGAGGCGCCGTCCGAGGTCGTGAGGAACGGTCGGTTCGACTCACACTCGGGCCTCGCCAGGGCCACCGCTCCCTACGACGTCTGGCGCCGGGTGGACGACGGATCCCTGAGCATCATGGGAGCCATGGCGTCTCCCGACTACCGGATCGAGGGTTCGCGCATGAAGATCATGCTGAACCTGTCGGTCTTCGACGCCCTTGGCAAGGTGGCTTCCCGGATGCCGAAACGCTACTGAGCGGCCTGCCGGGCGAGCGCGGTCCACTCGTCCTCGAACGCCCCCACGAGGGTGGCCGGGTCGCTCACGAGCCCGGCGTCGATGGCGAAGCCGAGCAGAACCTCTCCGGCGTAACTCAGGATGCTGATGCCCAGGCCGATGGAGCCTGCCCGGGGAACCCAGAACATGACCCGGCGCAGGGGTCGTCCGGAGAAGGAGAGACGCTTCCGGGGTCCCGGCACGTTGGTCATCACGGCCGAAGACGAGGCGCTCAGTGTCCGGATCACCGCGTCCTGAACGGGGCGCGGAGACGATCCGATGGTCTGGAGAATGCCTAGGGCCACAACCGGTTCCATAGATCGCTTAATGCGCTGCATGCGGCGGGAGACCTCGGCCGTCCGTCGAACCGGGTCGTCGATGCCCACGGGAAGGGCCAGGAGCACGAGCCCGAAGCGGTTGCCGAGGGTGAGCGGCTCGTCGTCCGGACGCAGATTGACGGGGACCACGGTCCGGATCTCGGCGGACCGGGATACGGGGCCACGGTCCGACATGAACCGGTGCAGGGCGCCGGCGAGGGCCGAAAGGACCACGTCGTTCACCGTGGCGCCGAGCGATCGGGCCACCCGCTTGACCTCGTCCAGGTCCAGGCCGTCGGACCAGGCCACGCGCTTGGTGGTCGTCAGGGTACCCCGAAACGGCGACGGGGTGTCGGGGCCGACGAGGGCGAACTTGCCGAGCGCGGTGGCCAACCCCAGGCCCTGGCGGAGCCGGCCGAAGGCGCGGTCCGGTTCCAGGACCATGCCGACGCTCTCCTCGACCAGGGTTTCGACTGCCGACACCACGCCCCGGGCGATCGAACCGGCGACGGAGCCGTTGGACACCGAGGCGCTCTCCGCCCCCGGTTGCGGAATCTCACCGCCGTCCGCGAGACTCAGGAGCACGCGGATCAGCGCGATGCCATCCGCAATGCCGTGGTGAAGCCGGACGATCACCGCCGAACCGGCCCCGTAGCGCTCGACGACCGTGAACTGCCAGGGGGGCCTGTCGTCGGGCAGGGGCGCGCTCATGAGGTCGCCCACGAGCGTTTTCAGAGCGGATTCGTCGGCGTTGCCCGGGAGCGCGGCTTCGTCCACGTGCCGGGAAACGTCGAACCCGGCATCCTCGACCCACCGCAGGGTCCCGTCGTCATCGACCACGCGATGGCGAAAACGGTCGAACCGGAGCAGTCGGCCCGCGACCAGTTCCCGCATCTCGGCCACGCCGATCGGCTCGTCGAACATCAGGACCGCGACGATGACCATCCGGTTGGTCGGATGGTCCATCCGAAGCCACGCGGCGTCTGCGCCGCCGACCGGGAAGCTCGTCGTCATGGCGAGAGGGGCCGTAGGAGGCGATGGGAGCGGGTCAGGGTCCGCCGGTTCGGGTATCGGCTCCGGTGTCCGGTGCCATAAAGGTAGTCCGAATCCACTCGTCCTCAAGGGACCAGTCGGAAAACCGGTAGTACCCCAGGAAGCGCGGAAGCAGGAAGTTCCTCCGCTGTCCGGCGACCTGCACCACGAGACGATCCGATCTGCAGGTGACGGAGACCTGGCTCGGATCGGCGAACGGAACCCGGATCGACACCACGAAGCGGTCGCCGTCGCGATGGACACGGAAGGCCGGTTCGTCATGGAAGACGGCTTCGGGCGAGCGATCGGCGTACAGCGCGGAAGCGACCTCCCGCAACGCCGGAATCCCGAAGACCTCTTGCCGCTGATGGGGTACGCGGAGGATGGGCAGCGGGGCGAAAGACCCCTCGATCTCTTCCATGTACGAGGCCTGGGCGCTGCGATACGCCGCCCAATCCGGATCTCCCGAGTCCGGCAGCATCCGGTTGGCGATCACGGCATCGACTCCGTAGCCGTAGAGCTGCAGGTACGTGTACGCTCGCCGCGCCTCGCGAATCACCATCCGCTCGGGATTGAGGACCAGCCGCACCGAGGTCACCTTGGGATCCGCCAGCACCTCGTGGATCACGCGGAGGCGTCCGAAGAGGTGTCGGAGCTCGTCATATCCCCGATCCAGGGGAATTCCGGTGGTCTTCCGGACGGCGAGTCCGACGGCGTGCATGGCCGCCTTCTGGAACGGAAAAGCCCGGG
>JAHEEH010000142.1 GCA_024640835.1 Bacteroidota bacterium | reverse complement strand
CGGCTGGACTGATCGCCGACGGGGTGGCGCTGCTCCTCGCCGTATACGTCGTGCAGTGGCTGTTCGGATAGGGCACAGCCGGATGGCCCCCACGTTCGTGGAGCCTACAGCTCCACGACCCCGTTCCCCCACCGGTACGTTCGTGGAGCCTACAGCTCCACGACCCCGTTCTCGCTGAAGAACTCGTTCGGGAGGTAGGAGTCGGCCTGTTCGTCGTTGCGCCAGCTCTTCCCGTCCACGAGGTATCGGAACTGGTAGGAAGCTCCGGGCTTCAGGGAGATTCCTTTCGACCAGGCTCCGGCCTTCTTGTCGAGCTTCATCGATCCCTTGCTCGCATCCCACCCGTTGAAATCGCCGACTACCGCGAGGGTCCTGGCGGCGACGTCGGCCGGCACGGTGAAGGTCACCCGAACGGACTTGCCCTTGGGAGAAGTCTTCTTGTCGATCATGGTCTCAGTTCTTTCGATTCCGGTAATTCGGGCCAGGACCCCATCGGGGCTGCCCATATCAGATGGGCTGAATATACCCCTGAACCGAGCCATTGCCTATCCCAACGTGTTCCGTAAGCGCTTCCAAAACCAATACTTAACACAGGGCGTCGGGACGCACGCGGGTTGAGCCGTTCCCGGGCGGGCGGTCACCGTGCGTATCTTCCGCGATCACTGGACGGCTCCGCTCTTCATGAAGGTCTGCTACGTCACGAGCGAGTGTGTTCCCTTCGCCAAGACCGGGGGGCTTGCCGACGTCTCCGGAGCGCTCCCTCCGGCGCTCGCCGAGCTCGGCTGCGAGGTCAAACTGTTCATGCCGCTGTACGGCTCGATCCCCGTACAGGAGCACGGATTCGTCTTTGCCCAGGATCTGCGCGACCTGCCGGTCCGCATCGGCGGGCGAACCGTGCACGTCAACGTCTGGTACGGCACGCTGCCGGACTCGGATGTCGAGGTCTACCTCGTAGACCATCCCCCCCTCTACCATCGCGGCAGCCTGTACACCGATGACCCGGACGAGGACGAGCGTTTCCTCGTTCTGCAGCACGCGGCCTTCGCGATCATGCAGCGGTACGCCTGGGCCCCTGACGTGATTCACGCAAACGACTGGCAGGCGGGCCTCATGCCCGTCTTCCTCCGATCGAGCTACGGCTGGGACTCCCTCTTTTCCGGAACGGCGTCGCTACTGTCCATCCACAACATCGGGTACCAGGGCCTGTTCGGGGCGCACTCGGTGCACAGGGCCGGTCTCGCGGACGACCTGTTCCGCGACGGCGGTCCGCTCAGCCACAACGGCGCGTTCTCGTTCTTGAAGGCCGGACTCCTGTACGCCGACACCGTTTCGACCGTGAGCGAAACGTACGCGCACGAAATCCAGTCCGAACGGCACGGCGCCGGGTTGGACGCCGTGCTCAGAACCCGGGGACCCGATCTCTTCGGCATCCGGAACGGGATCGATACGACCGCCTGGAATCCGGCCACCGACCCGCTCATCGCGCAGAACTACACTGCAGCGACGCTAGACGGGAAGCGTCCGAACAAGATCGCGCTGCTCGAACGATTCGGCCTGCCGTTCGACCCCGAAATGCCGGTCCTCGGGGTCATTTCACGCCTCACGGGCCAGAAGGGGTTTGACCTGCTGCAGCCGGTCCTGGGTCCTCTCATGCAGGAGGAAAGAGTCCAGTTGGTGGTCCTGGGAAGCGGCGACAGGACGATCGAGGAGTTTTTCGGCTGGGCGCAGCGCGCCTTTCCCGAGAGGGTCGGCGTGTACATCGGGTACAGCGATCCCCTGGCCCATCAGATCGAGGCGGGAGCGGACGCCTTCCTGATGCCGTCCCACTACGAGCCGTGCGGCCTGAACCAGATGTACAGCCTCGCCTACGGCACGGTACCGATCGTGCACCGAACGGGCGGTCTCGCGGACACCGTGCACGACTGGCACGAGATGGGTGGACACGGTAACGGCTTCTCGTTCTGGGACGCCACGCCCCATGCGCTGCATACGACGATCCGGCGAGCCCTGTCTCTCTGGAGGACGCCGGCCGCGTGGAGAGAGGTGCAGCGCAGAGGCATGGAGGCGGACTATTCCTGGTCCGGATCGGCCGAGAAATACCTGGATCTCTACTGGCGCTCGGTCCACAGGCACCGCGGCGTCTGAGCCCGCCCCTACTCGATCCCACCCATCTCGGCCGCGCCGCCGAGCGGCGGCTTGACCGCCAGGAAGTCCGATGCCAGCCTCGTGGTGTAGGCGTCGATCAGCTCGTCGACCCGTGCCGGAT
This sequence comes from Bacteroidota bacterium, assembly GCA_024640835.1. Classification (GTDB taxonomy): domain Bacteria; phylum Bacteroidota; class Rhodothermia; order Rhodothermales; family UBA10348; genus JAHEEH01. The sequence goes on along the minus strand of JAHEEH010000142.1, from coordinate 3,612 downwards.
CCGGTGAGGCGACTATCAGGCCGGCGTGGTGCTTCTTTCGCAGACGCCACACCACTTCGGAGGCATCATATCCGCCGAGATCCGGCCACTCTTCCCGGGCGAGGCATACGACGAGGCCCGTGTGCAGCTCGCGGTCCGACACGACCTCGTACGGTGTGCCCCGGACGTCCGCGATTTCCACCCTCGCCCACTCCTCCCAGAGGTTGACCCCGGTGGCCTGCTCGATGAGGAGATCGATGTTCGCGCCACCGACGCGTGCCGCCACCTCGATGAACCGGTAGGATCCGTCGACCCGGCTCTTGATGAACTCGGCGTGGGTGGCGCCGCGCACCATACCGAAGGCGCGGAGGAGGCTTTCGTTCGCCCGCGCGAGCGCGGTGAAATCGCCATGGCGCCTGGGGACGGTCTTGGTCACGAACACCCCTCCGCCCTGGTATACGTCGAGCGGAGGCGTTCCGTAGACGCTCACGGACGTGAACGCCGGCTGGCCGCCTGCCACGATGGAGTCCACGTGGAATACGTCCCCCGGCACGTACGCCTCCATCAGGTAGTACGATTGACGATCCCCGAGTTCTTCGAGGATCGGCCACAACGTGCCCGGCGCGTCGATCCGCCGAATGCCCATCGCGGAGGCTTCGGTTCGTGGCTTCAGGAGCCATGGCCCGGGAACGGAATCCATGAACGACCGGAGATCGTCATGATGGATTACCGGAACGAATTCCGGTACGGGGATGCCCGCCTCCCGGGCCCGCAGGCGCATGGCCAGCTTGTCGCGGAAGTGACGTCCCGTCGTATCGCCGAGACCCGGAATCCGCAGATGCTCACGGAGCTGCGCTCCGGTCACCGTGTCGAACTCGTCCAGCGCCAGGATGCGGTCGAGCTTTCGGGTCCTCGCGAGGAAGGCCACCGCATGCGTGACATCGGGCTGCCGATTGACGTCGGGCAACAAGTACCGCTCGTCGATCGACTCCATCGGCCAGGGTGCGTCGTGCAGCTTCTCGTTCGTCACGAGAATGACATGGGCACCGGCTTCCTTCGCCGCACGGATCAGGCGCTCACCCTTGAAATAGGAGGCCAGGCAGAGCAGGGAAACGGGACGGTCCATGGTGATCCTGATTCGTGGCCGGTCTCAAGCAGCGGCACCCTTATGCCGATCGTTCGAATCCGTACGACCCGCATCCCGCGCAGGATCCTCACCGGCCATTCGAAGCAGTCGAACGACGAATGCGTCGTCCGTCTCGTTCACGCCACGAACCACGGTCTGCCGCTCGCCGCGACCGATCCACTTCGCCAACATCCACGTTTCGTCGTTGCGCGTTCGCCGCGCGACGGGACCTCCGGCCTCGAACACACGTGAGGAACCCCGGGAGCCGAGAAGATCCAGGACGAGTCCGGAACGGAGGGCCTCCGGGCCGGGATCCGACCGGGACCAGGCGCATGACCCCAGCATCCGCCCGTCCCGGATGAGCACGATCTCAACCCGCTCGCCGACGCTGACGGCCGCCACGTCGCCGGCCAGGCGATCGGCGGCGCATCCCTCCGCCTCGAGGCGCTCCAACCCCTCGAGCCAGTCCCGCAGGATGCGCGCTTCCTCGAACGCAAGCTCTTCGGACGCACGATGCATGGCTTCCTCGATGGCGGGTCGCGCCAGTTCCGGCAGGATCTCCGGATTCCACCCCGACCGAACCTCGCGATCGCCGACGACCGCCCCGACCCGGCCTGCCGCGCGGGCGACCTGCGCGGCCGCCTCCCTGGACCATGTCGACCGCGGCCGGGGGCGGTCGACCGTTGCGCCCGTTACCGCAGCGATTGCCTCAGCCAGCCCTCGGGCCTCCGTGCTGCCGGACAATGGACCGATCCATTCCGCCGCGTCCTGACCGCGCCAGGCATGCACCGAGACGGTGGGCCGTCCGTCTTCCTCGGCCAACCTCAGCCATGCGCGACGGCCCGGCTCTCTCTGCGCCCTGTTGTAGGGGGGCAGCAGCGCCTGGATGGTCCGGGCCTCGAGCACGCGCGCTTCGATTTCCGTCTGCGTCTCCAGAACCTCGATGGTCCGTGTCCTCCGAACCAGCTCGCGGAGATGGAGCTCCTTTGCCTGGACCGCGACGAAATAGGAGCCTACCCGCTCCCGCAGCGAGGTCGCCTTTCCGACGTACAGCACCTTCTTCCGGCCGTCGAGCAGCCGGTAGACCCCCGGGCCTTCGGGGAGGTGAGGAACCACCTCGCGGCGAAGGGTCTCCACATGCCGCGGGACGGCCCCGGTCGCGGAATAACGTGCCCCCTGGAGCGCCAGCATGCCCGTCATGCCCTCGAATCCCTGCTCGGCCGCCCTCGAGGCAAGCTCCAGAACCACCTCGGCCGTGATCTCCGCATCCGCTAGGGCCCGGTGCCGCGTGCCCACGGAAACCCCGAGAAACCGTGCCACCGACCCGAGTCCGTAGGACGTCAGGCCCGGAAGAAGCCGACGGGACAGCTTTACGGTGCAGAGCCAGTCGACGGACGGCGGTACCAGGCCCAGCCGACGCAACTCGTTATGCACGAAACCGCGGTCGAACTGCGCATGGTGAGCCACCAGCGGAGCATCTCCCGAGAACTCCAGGAAGCGCGCCCAGACCTCCTCGGGACCCGGCGCGGACGCCAGGTCCCGGGAGGAAATGCCCGTCAACCGGGTGATGCGCCATGGCACCGACACGCCCGGGTTCACCAGCGACTCGAACCGCTCGGCGACCTCGCCATCCCGAATCCGCACGGCGCCGATCTCGATGACGCGATCGTCAGCAGCGCGGATGCCGGTCGTTTCGGTATCGACCACGACGCACGTGGGCACGGACCATCCCCATCGGATTAGGTCCTCCAAGGTAGCTCCGCGCCTGTGTCAACCCGATGACGCAGTCCCTCATTCACCGGGAGGCGATGTCTGCAATTCGCGGGTGACGGACGCCGTCTCGAGTCCGAGCACGACGACCAACCGCCTGCCGAACTCGTCGTTGTCGAGAAGTCCCGTGAAGCGGTCGGAGCCCGGCCCGTACGCGTACATCGGCACATCGACGGCCGTGTGGCCGGACGTGGTCCAGCCGAGGCCGGCCCGACGGTTGATGATGTCGGCCAGAACAGGTTCGACCCGCTCGCCAACGCCCTGCGCAGGCCGGCGGGCGGCCAGTCCCATCGCAACGGCATCCTTCAGGCGGGTGGTCTCCGCCTCATCGAATGGGCCCATTCCGGAATCGACCGCCCATCCGATCACCCGGTCCAGGACCTCGTTCTCCGTGAAGGGGTCTACGAGAGAGGGAACGAGACGCTCTCGAAAGCGCTCAAGCGACCGATTGACGGCCACGAGCGCTTCGGGATGCCACGCATACACGCCGTCCCGCCCCACCGTCAATCCGCCCGTCTCGTGGTCGGACGTTCCGACGACGAGAGTGGACCCGTCGTCGCGGGCGAAATCCATCGCCACCCGCATCGCTTCATCGTATGCCAGCAGATCTTGGAGGTGGGCGGCCGCGTCATTGCCGTGGCCCGCGTGGTCGATCCGGCCGGCCTCTATCATGATGAAGAAGCCGCGCGGGCTTCCTTTCAAGAGGTCGAGCGCCTTGCGCGTCATCGCCGCGAGCG
>JAHEEH010000141.1 GCA_024640835.1 Bacteroidota bacterium | reverse complement strand
CGCTCGAGAGCGTGGCCCCCCACACGCCGACCAGGATGGCGTCGCCCCAGACGGCCATCCGGCGCATGATCAGCGGATCGGCTACCAACTGCTCGGGCGTCGCGCGCACCACGAGCAGGATCGGAATGGTCATGTAGATGAGATACCCCGCTCCGACGGCGGCCAGCGTTCCCCAGGGGATCGACCGACCCGGGTCCTTCAAGTCTCCGGACATGTTGACGCCGGCCATGATGCCGGTGACGGCCGGAAAGAAGACCGCGAAGACGACCCAGAAACCTGCCCGCTCAAAGCCCTCGACCGCCGCCGGAACGGACGCCACGTCGACCACGGATCTGCCGAACACCAGCGAGACCAGGGAGAGCACGATGGCCACCATGATCACGTACTGGGCCTTGATGGCGGCGCGGGCCGACCGCAGGGCGATCAGGGCGACGGCCAGCGTCGTGACCACGGCAACGGCCTTCTCGTTGAGCTCGGGGAATACACGGGTCACGCTCTCCGCGAAGCCGATCGTGTAGAGCGCCACCGAGAGCGCCTGGGCGAAGAAGAGCGGTATGCCAACGGCGCCTCCCGCCTCGATGCCCAGCGAGCGCGAGATCATGTAGTAGGCACCACCCCCCCCGACGTCCTGTGCCGTAGCGATGGCCGCGATCGAGAGCGCGGTGAGGAGCGTGATCGAGGTCGAGAGCGTCACGATCACGAGCGTGGACGCGAGACCCACCTGTCCGACCACCCAGCCGAACCTCAGGTACATGATGACCCCGAGAATCGTAAGGATGGACGGCGTGAAGACGCCCGCGAAGGTGCCCAGTGCGGCTCCCCGCCGGGAGTCGTCGGATGCCGCTGCCTCGAAGTGGGTAGGAGTCGCCATGCGCCGAGCCTACGGCGATAGCGACTGGCGCGCAAGCAGTCGCCCGAGTCTTCGGAGTCCGGAGCGGCGAACGATATATTACCGGATTCCGAATCGATTCCCGTGGGCACCGGCGCATGGCTGAAGAAAGGCAAGGACGGACGTGGCCGGTTTCCCGTCGGTCGATCAGGGAGGTTCTTTCGGACCACGGCCTGCCGGGTCTCCTGAGCCGTGCCGTTGCGCTGGCCTATCGCTCCGGGCTGCGGCCGCTCCTCCCGAAGAAGCGACAGGCCCGCTACGGGGGAGTCGCAGTTCCCTACTCCGTGAGATGGGGTGACGACCTGGTTCCGGACCGATGGCGACCCGCGACGGATGTCGACGCGCCCGAGTACGAATCGGGCCTCGTGGGGGCCCTGAGAGAATTGGTACGGCCGGGCGACACGGTCGTGGTCGTGGGGGGTGGCCTGGGTGTGACCGCGACGGTCGCGGCCCAGAGTGCGGGCCCGTCGGGTCGGGTTGAGTGCTTCGAGGCGGCGGGCGAATGCGTCGACACGGTGCTTCGGACAGCCGATCTGAACGATGTTTCCGATCGAATGTCGGTGCATCACGCGGTCGTGGCGAGAGCGATTGCCGTCTATGGCACCGAGCCGGATCGGGGGATCGTGGAGCCGACCGACCTTCCAGAATGTGACCTGCTCGAGCTCGACTGCGAGGGAGCCGAACTGGACATTCTCCAGGGTATGACCATCCGGCCACGGGCGGTCCTCGTCGAGACGCACGGCCTGTATGGGGCCGGGACCTCCCGGATCGCGGATCTTCTGCGGGATCGTGGCTATGCCGTGACCGATCTGGGGGTGGCCGAGCCGGTCCTGCGGACCTTCTGCGAGGAGAACGATATCCGGGTTCTGGCCGCGGAGCGCACGGAGCCCGCCGAGCCGTCATGATCCGTCCCCGCATCTCGATAGCCCTTGCCACCTACAACGGCGACCGATTCCTTCGCGAGCAGTTGCGGAGCCTCGCGTCGCAAACCTGCGTGCCGTTCGAGCTGGTCGTCAGCGACGACGGTTCGTCCGACGGGTCGATGGAGATCCTGGAGGCGTTCGCCGGCACGGCACCTTTCGAGGTCGCCATTCACGCGAGCAGGGAGCATCTCGGGTTCGGCGACAACTTCCTGCGGGCGGCGTCCCTGTGCTCGGGGGAGTGGATCGCGTTCTGTGATCAGGACGATGTCTGGCTTCCGTACAAGCTGGAACGATGCGCCGACCTGATTGCGCGCTTGCCGAAGGTGGATCTCTTGTCCCACAGCGCCATGCGGACCGACGAGGTCTTGAACCGGCTCCCGGGCTGCTTTCCGGATCACGGAAAGGTGACGGTCACCGGACCGCTGGGCAACAAGCCGCTCTCGGTCCTGCCCGGGTTCTCGCTGCTGGTGCGCCGAAGCCTGTTCGACCTCGTGGACTACTCGGACCGCCCTCGCAGCCTGTCCGGAACCGGCGATTTGCAGACACACGACTGGTTTGTCTGTAACATCGCCAATGCATACGGTCACACCGTGCGCATTCCGGATCGCCTCGTGCTGTACAGGCGGCATGGCCAGAGCGTCAGCGGAGATCCCGCAACCCGGGTTCCATGGCGAAACCTGTGGGCCACGACGGTCAGAAACCGCTCCGAGCACGGCCGGCTGCTCGCGCAGCGGGCCGTCTACGCGAGGGAGCACAGGGATTTCTACGACCGACTGCTCGGCGGTGCACGTCCCGGTGGATCTCCGGACGAGTTCACCTCGCGAACCCGCCAGGCCCGACGCTACTTCGAACGGGTGGGGGTGGCCTATTCGACCCGCGCGGAGATCTACGCTCGAGACCGGCCGGTCGGTCACCGCATCGCGGCGCTGGTCCGTGCAGCCAGGATGGGCTCGTACGGAAGGATTTCGGACGGGCGGGGGTTCGGCGCCGGAGCGTTCGCGAAGGACTTCGTCAGCGCGATACTTTCCCGTTGAGGGGAGTGCGGAGTCCAGGCGGCTCGCGACCGGCTCAGTCGGTCGAGGCTCCGTGGCGGACGGTGCGACCTTTCGGCCGGCCGGAAGCGAGGTCGGAGAGAACCTCGACGAGTCGATCGCTCCTCTGCCGGATATGGAACGCTCCCTCGATCCGGGCGCGGACCTGGTCCCGGCGCTCCGGATGCACCTCGAGGGCGAGCCGGATCGCCTCCGCGATCCGGTCGGCGGACGGCTCATCCACGAGAAAGCCCGTGTCCCCGATCACGTCCGGGATTCCGAACACCCGGCTTCCGACCGGAATGCAGCCACACAGCATGGCTTCACACAGCACGTTCGGAAGGCCTTCGGAGCGGGAAAGCTGGGCGTACACGGACGCCTCCCGGTAATACGCCGCGAGCTCACCGCGGGGCACCGGTCGGACCAGGTCGACGTTCGGAGGAGGGGAATGCCGCCGGGAGACGGCGTCCGGATCCGCCACGCCGACGACCCGAAACCGGACGTCGGGAAGGATACGGGCCGCGTCGAACAGGAGATCGATGCCCTTGACGTGAAGACGCCGCTCCGAGTCGACGAGGCCCACCGTCGTGACGATTCGCTGGCGAACCGACGGCCCCGGGGGCCAGCTCGACGGATCATATCCCGTCGGAAGCACATGGACGCGTGCTTCCACCCCGGGTACCAGGGTGCCGATCCCCTGCCGGGTCAGCTCGGGCCACTCCGAGTACCGATTCACCGAGTGGACGAGCGACTCGGACACGGGAAGGACCGCGTCGGCACGCCGGAGCACCAGTCGGGCCAGTGGCCAACGCCACCGGCTCAGCGAAACGCCCTGCCCGAGCGCGGGCAGGCGAACGGCGTCGTATCCGCCGACCACGACGGCCACCGGGACCTTGAAGAGTCGTCCGAGAAGGATCGGCAAAACCATGTGGTAGTCCGCGAACCATCCGATCGCGACGTCGGCGCGGCGGAGCCGTCGCAGAAGCCAGAGGAACTGCCGGACCAGGGTCCAGGCGAAGCCCAGCGGCCCGGGGTCAGGGCCGTCACCGAACTGGAACGTCTGCAGCGTGCATCGTTCGCCCAGGACGTCCATGTCCTCCCGCACGAACGGACTCGGCCGAAGATGGACGAACAGGACGCGGAGCGACATGCCGGGGCGAGTGGAGCTGGGAGGACTCGTCATCGGGAGACGAGCCTACGGTGACCGCAGATGCGACGCAAGCCACTGCGTCCGACCGCCGGTCGCTTCCGTTCGTCGGGCTTGTTACCATGGGTCAACGGCAACCCATCTCCGAATTCATGCCCACAGCCACCCTGCATCGCTGGGAGGACCTCCCGCTCGAGCACCTGAATGAACGTCTCGACCGCCGCCTGGTGACGGGCGATCGCATCATGCTCGCCCACGTCTACCTGAAGGAGGGCTGCCTGGTGCCCATGCACCGCCACGAGAACGAGCAGATGACCTATATCCTGGAGGGCGCCCTCCGGTTCAGGATCGGCGAGGAGGGGGAGCAGGAAACGATCGTTCGTGCGGGCGAGGTGCTGCATATCCCGTCCAACGTTCCGCACGAGGCGGTGGCCCTCGAGGACACGCTCGACGTGGACGTGTTCAGCCCGCCGCGCCAGGATTGGCTCTCCGGCACCGACCGATACCTGCGCGAAGTGCGCTGAAGCCTGCCGCGCACCGCGGTTCTCAGGCATCGGGGCTCACGGGATCGGCATCGACGAACGCCCGGAGTCGCCGATGCGCCGCCGGCTGCCAGCGCGTGATCAGAAGGACCATGACCAGGTTCAGGACCACGAGTTCGAAGGCGAAGAACCAGGCCAGCTGTCCCGCCAGTACCAGGGCATAGAGGACCACCATTCGGGTGTTGGTGGTCAGGGCGTTGTAGTAGCGGAGAAGCGGGCGGTTGAGTGTCCGGTACAGCTCGCGGAGCGCGTCCGGGAGCGCATCACCGTATCGATCGCCGACGATCCGGATCAACTCCAGGCTTCCCGCACCCCATCTCGCCTGCCGGCGCGTGTAGATCAGGTAGCCCCAGGAGAGGAACTTCATGAGCGGATCCGCCCGCCATGACAGGGCCCCGTACTGCGCCTCGATGTCCTCGGCGCTCTCCAGCTCCGCGCGGCCGGAGCCGTAGACGAAGTGGAGATACGCGTTGCGATACCAGTCGGCGAGAGCGCTCTGGTACGAATGGGCGATGCCTGCGGCAAACATGGCGGCTATCGGCCACAGCGAGTCGTATTCGACAAAGAGCCGTGCACCCACGTGCAGGTAGAGCGACGTGAACTTGACGTTGTCCGAGATGCCGTCCAGCATGCGGCCGAGTCGTGAGCGCATGTCGGCCATGCGCGCAAGCTGTCCGTCGGCCCCGTCCAGGGCCTGGGCGAACATCCACAGGAAGATGCCCAGGAGGTTCAGGGTGAGACGGTCGTAGAAGAAGAAGTGCCCCGAAACCACCCCCACCGCCATTCCGATGACGGAGATCTGGTTCGGAGTCATCCTCATCCGCCGAGCCGCCACGGCGAGGGCATATCCCCAGGGACGATACAGGTGGATGTCGATGATCTCCTCGACGTCCTTCGCCTTGTACGTTTCTTCGACTTTGCCCATGCGCTCCGACGGGTTGCGGGGCCGAAGATACGGGGACGGCCGGTCGTGCGGTACCCGGCGTGGTCAGCTTCCTTTCCCTGGCCCTTCGACCTTCGACGACCACCGGGCCATCAAGGGGGCCATGAGTCCGGACAGTCCCGGGTCGCCGCGCACCTCCAGATCGTACCGGACGCGGACGCAGGGTTTCTCGATGCGCACCACGTGCCGCAGGTCGATCGGCGTGGCAATGACGACCACGTCCGCCGGCACGGCCCGGATGGTCTCTTCCAGCTCGGTGGTCTGCTCCGCGCCGTACCCCATGGCGGGCAGCACGGGTCCCGTGTTCGGATACCTGGTGTAGGTATCCCGGATCGAACCGACCGCGTACGGCCGGGGATCCACGATTCCGGCGGCTCCAAACCGCTCGGCCGCCACGATGCCC
>JAHEEH010000140.1 GCA_024640835.1 Bacteroidota bacterium | reverse complement strand
AGTGCGTACTTGCCCAGCACCCCGCGCTCGAACCGTTCGGGAGCGCCCGAAGGCGGAACGGGTTCCCCCGACTCGATGAAGGCCCAGTCGGGTTTCGCCCAGACCGGCCTGACGCGCTTCTCCAGCACGGTGCGTCGTCCCCGGGGCGTCGTGAACAGCCAGGATCGCCCGTCTCCCGCCGTCAGATGCACGTACGATCCCGTGGAGCAGAGGCCGGCGCGCAGCGTGTCCGTGCCCTGCATCAGGGTGAACCGGTTGTCGCTGGAACTCACCAGCAGGTAGGTGCCCCTGGGACTCATGGCGTCGAGGCGCCTTCCGAGGGTGGTCGCCCGGCGTGCCAGAACGGTCGAATCCTCACCGGCGGAAGGCGTCGTCGGCCGGGTCATGCCCACCATCCGTTCCACCCCGTCGCGAACGAGGTGCAGGGAGAGCGTCGCGACGACGAGCAACGCCAGGCCGAGCGCCAGCATCGCCACCACGGGGTGCGATCGCCGGCTTTTCGGCTGCTCCGGGTCAGTGGTCGGAGGCATGGTCGACATAGGGCAGGTCGCTGGTGAGGGATCCGGCAATCAGAACGGGGGTGCCGACCGGCACCAGTTCGAACAGGCGCTCCATGGCCCGGTCTTCCAGGGCAACGCATCCGTCGGTCCAATCGACGGAACGGCCACCGCCGCCGTGCAGCTCGATCGAACCGCCTATGCGGGCGCTGCGCGGCAACGTGCCGTCGCGGCGTGCCCGTTCGAAGCGCGTCCGGTCGGCCTCGTTCGGGTAGTCGATCAGGAGAGCGCGGTGATAGGAGGTCTCGCCGCGCCCCAGTCGGCGCACCACGCGGTATTCCCCTTCAGGGGTTGCGTTGTCTCCCTCCACGCGCTTGGGGCCGAGCCAGTTCCGACCGAACTCGACGCGAAAGGAGTCCACACGGCCCTGCCGGTGCACGTAGAGGGAGCGGGCGGACTTGTCCACCACGACGAACGGGGTCTTCCCGGAGGCCTCGAGCCTGCGCACGGACTCCTGCCAGCGGGGGACCATCGCGACGACGGGCTCGAGGCGGCCCTCCAGGGCCGCCTGTGCGCTCTCGAGCACGCTCTGCTGACGCTGCGCCAGTTCGACGGCAAGAAACAGGCGGCCGGACTCGGTCGCCGCGTCCCGGTGAGACCGGTATTCGCGGGCACGCGAAAGCGCGTCCCGGTCCACATACGAAATCGGGTAGTGTCCAGCCGCGCGTTCCAGCTTCGAGTGTTGCTCGTCGGCGATCCTCCCGGTCGTCCCCAGGATGCCCCTCAGGGAATCCGCGACGTGCCGTGCGCGGGAACCGGCCCTCCGTGCCGCTTCGACGACGCGGTCGACCTGGACCCGGACGCTGTCGAACGACCGGAGAGGAGCGATGAGGTCGCCCTCGGATCGAACCAGGACGAGCGTCGCATCCCACGCGGCCTGCGCACGGCTGAATTCCTCCGGCGCGTATTCCTCGGCGGAGGCGCGGCGGGCGTCGGCCAGCGCACGTCGCGCCCTGTTCAGGCCGTCCTCCGGGACCGGATCGGCGAGCCACCAGACGACGCCGAGGACCGCGACGACGAGGAACAGACCGGCAATGATCGTACGACGGCTCATCCGGGAAATGCTCGCAATGAACGATGCCCCGACTGCAGGGCGCAATCGGGGCATCGGGTTCCTATGGATGGTGAATCAGCCGCGGGGGCGTCGTCCACTCGCCACGATCGCAGTTTCGAGCTCTGCGGCAAGGGACTGGCCCTTTTCGAGCGCTGCCGAAGCGATGGCACCCGCGCGCACGAAATCCCCTTCGACCTGGGCGGCACGGGCCTCCTCGAGAGACGCGCCGGCCAGCGTGGCATCCTCACGGATGGACGCGAGCGCGAGATTGCCGTCCTTGCCGACGGGGGCCTGCGTCATGAGCGTGGCGACCCGGGCCAGGACGGCGTCGGTCTCCACGAACAGGGCCTCGTTCGCGACGCGAACGGCCTCCTTCTCATCGGCGACACGCGTGAGGGCGATCTGGGCCGTTTCGGTGGCGAACGCCAGGAGCGCGTCGGCCCGGTCGTAGTTCCGGGTGAAGGCGTTCCGTGCGTTCTGGGTCTCGATCTCGGCTTCGGCGGCGGCGAAGGAATCGGCCGCCACGACATAGAGTTCGGAGACATACTGGTCAGCTTCTGCGTCCCGGGCGGCCGTGAGGGCGTCGCGGGCTGCGGTGACCGCCTGCTCCGGAGCCTTGGCACAGGCTGCGAAGAGGACGGCCGATGCGGCGAGGAGCAGGAGACGGGAATAACGGTGGTTCATCGAAGCTTCCGGGGGTGGCCTCGCGGGGAGACCGGTTAATGATCACCGGCGGGTCCATTTAACCCAACCGGAACAAGATAGGGATCGGGCGCAGACCTCTGGAACCGGCTATCCGAGAAACGGAAGCACGATCATGGTCACCAGGGCGGCGGCGAGGACGAGCATCAGGAACAGGAATGCGGCACGAGCCTGCCGGTCTTTCTGGTTGGACCCTGAGTCGTGCCCCGCTTGCCCGACCTTCTGGGCTACGGGAGACATGGAGGGATTCGTCACGAACGTGTTGGACGGACGCGCTTTCCGGGGGTGCGCGGGAAGATGCCGCAGCTGCCGGACGCGGATGTAACCGTCTCGGGTGCCGTAAACGCGTGGCTCACGTGCAGTTTCTTGCGGTCCATTAGAGATGGATTAAAGTGCCGGGAAGGCACTTTCACCATCCCCGAGGCCGTCCGTCGGGCCGCCGTGCGTCGCCTCCGGGCCCCGATCGGTATCGATCGAACCAGGCCAGCACGTGGGCGACCTCGGCCACCAGGTTGCTGGGCCGGTTCGCGATGCCGTGGGAAGCGTCCGGAACGCGCACGAGCGCGGCGTCCACGCCACGGATCTTGAGGGCGGCATAGAACTGCTCCGACTCGGGGATCGGGGTGCGGAAGTCCTCCTCGCCCGTGATCAGCATCGTCGGCGTGGACACGTTGCCCGCGAGGGAGATCGGGGATCGGGCCATGTAGTGGTCCGCCTGCTCCCACGGCGGGCCGGGAAACCAGTAGCGGTGGAAGAAGGCGATGTTGTCCGAATAGAGCACGAAGCTGTACCAGTTGATTACCGGCTTCTGCACGACCGCCGCCCTGAAGCGGTGTGTCTTGCCCACGATCCACGCGGAGAGGACACCGCCTCCCGAGCCACCGGTCACGAACAGCTGATCCGGGTCCACGTATCCGAGCTCGAGTACGGCGTTCACCCCCGACATCAGGTCGTCATAGTCGTTCCCCGGATAGGCGTGGTGGATCAGGTTGCCGAACTCCTCGCCGTAGCTCGTGGAACCCCTCGGATTCGTGTACAGCACCACGTAGCCCGCCGCCGCGTACAGCTGCATCTCGGCGGCGAAGTGGGGGCCGTAGGCCGCAAACGGTCCCCCGTGGATTTCCAGGATCAGGGGATAGAGCCGGTTCGGGTCGAAGTCCGGGGGGCGGACGATCCAGCCCTGGATGCGCCGTCCGTCGAACGACGATTCGTACCAGATTTCCTCCACTTCCCCGAGCGTTCGCGCGCCCAGGAGGTCCTCGTTGAGCCACGTCAGCTGCACCGGGTCGCGGCCTTCGCGCACCGCGGCCAGGTCGGCCGGCCGGTCCGTCGTTCCCATGGTGAACGCGACCGTGCCGTCGGGAGATACGTCGTACTGCGCGGCCGCGTAGGGTCGGCCGAGCGACAGCCCCCCGGCGGCGACGTCGAGGTCGTTGACGCGCCCGTCCGGGGAGGTGAACGCGATCCGGGTCACCCCCTGGTCGTCGTACTGGAAGTAGAGACGCCTTCCGTCCAGGCTCCATTCCGGGTCGGAGACGGATCGATCCAGTCCGGGAAGCAGGTTCCTGCGGTTCGTTCCATCCGCGTCCATCACGTACAGGTGCGCCGACTGGTGCCCCTGGTACCGGTCATCGAACCCCGTGTACGCGATGCGCCCGTCCGCCGACACCGTCGGCGAGGAATCCGGGCCGAGACGGTCCGTGAGCGGCTGCACGGTCCCGGTGGCGACGTCGACCCGGTAGATCTCCGAGTTCAGCGGCTCGTCCTCGGGATGCTCGTGGCAGTTCGCAGAGTAGACGAGACCGAGTCCGTCCGGTGTCCACGACGGCGTTCCGCCGTGCTCACAGTCGTCACGCGTGATCCGGGACGCAGTGCCCCCGTCGGCCGGAATCCAGAAATAGTGGCGATGGCCCTCCCGGGTATACCCGGACCCGTCGGAGCGATACTCCATCTCGTCGATGACGGTCCATGCCGGGCCCCAGTCGGCCCCCTCGGGTGGGGAGGGCATCTCGGGCTTTACGATGGGCGACGGTTCGGGTACGAACATCGAAAAGGCGATCCTGCTGCCATCCGGAGACCAGGCGATGCCACCGGGGCCGCGTTCCAGGTCGGTGAGCTCGACGGTGTCGCCGGTGTCCATCCACCGCACGAACACCTGGCTCCTCTCGTCCTTGCTGGCCACGTAGGCCAGTCGCGTTCCATCGGGCGACCACCTCGGCTGAGAGACGGCGTACGTACCGTCGGTCAGCGGGCGGGTCCGGCTTCCGTCGATGGACGCCATCCAGAGGGCCGTCCGCGATCCGTCCTTCATCACGTCGAATCCCCGCCGCACGTACGCGATCTCGTATCCGTCGGGCGAGATCTGGGGGTCCGAGGCCACCTCGAGTTCGAACACGTCCCGAAGCTCGAATCGGTGGATGTCCTGGCCCGAGGCCGCCCCGCTGGATGCGACGAGCAGGACGAGGCCGGGTAGCAGACTGGTGCGATGCATGGCGCGCTTGCGGAGAGGTTTCAGAGCGGAATGATAACGAGCCGACGCCATCGTACGCGAATGCCTCCGCCGTCGTGAATCTGGAGGGCGACGCGGCCGGTGGCCTCTGCGATGGCCGGATCCTCGAACTCGACCATCGGGACTCCGTTGAGCCACGTCTGGACGAGCCCGCCGACGACGCGCACGCGAAGCCGGTTCCAGTCGCCGGGGCGAAAGGCCGCGACCTCGTCGCTCGAATCCGGGCGGGCGAGCCAGCCCCGGCCATAGGACTCGTAGATCCCGCCGGTCGCGTGGCCGGGCGGCGCCACCTCCGCCTGCCATCCCCGGATGCGTGTTCCGGTGACCCACGACCGGAAGAACACCCCGCTGTTCCCGTTCGCCTCCTGCAGGAAATCGACCTCCAGGTCGAAGTCTCCGAAGACCTGGTCCGTGGCCAGGTACCCGTACCCCGCGTCCGGGCCGCTCTCGCAGACGAGCGTGCCGTCATCGACGTACCACTCCTCGGTGCCGTGGATCTGCCAGCCCGCGAGGTCCGTCCCGTTGAACAGGGGAACGGCCGCCTGTCTTCCGAAGGAGGCGGTGCACGGAAGCACCGCGAGGAGCGTGAGCACGAAGTGAAAGCGTCGGATCATGGTATCGTTTCCTGATGGCAGGCCGGCCGGTATGCGGTCCCGATCTCCGGACGAAGCATGGTGGCCTCCGGCCTTGTCCGTCGACGGGCGTTCCCGGGTCCTGCACAGGGAGGTCACTCGTGGCGAATGGCGTCGATCGGCGAGAGTCGCGCGGCCTTGCGCGCAGGATAGGTGCCGAACACGAGGCCGACGGTGATGGCCGCACCCGCAGCGACGGCGATGGATGGCCAGGTGAACGCGGCGTGGACGGGGGCGTCGGTCATGGAGCGGATGATCGCCGTCGCGGCCAGCGCTCCCCCCATGCCCAGCACGATCCCGAGGGCGCTGCCGACCGAGGCGATGGCGACGGCTTCCGCCAGGAACTGCCGCCGGATGTCGCGCGCCCGCGCTCCCATCGACTTCCGGATCCCGATCTCCCGGGTGCGCTCGCTGACCGAGGCGAGGAGGATGTTC
>JAHEEH010000139.1 GCA_024640835.1 Bacteroidota bacterium | reverse complement strand
GTCGCCAGAAGACCGACCGGCGGGAGGACCTGGCCCGGATGGTCTCGCGAACGCTCATCGAGGCTCCGGATCGGACGCCATCTTGTACCCGACGCCCCACACCGTGCGCACGTAGCGTGGCTGGGAGGGATCGGGCTCGATCTTGGCCCTCAGCCTCTGGACGTGCGAATCGACCGTGCGGTCGTATCCCTCGTAGTGGATATCCCAGACCTGCGACAGGAGCTGCATGCGCGTGAACGGCCGGTCCGGATGCCGGGCCAGGAAGAGCAGCAGGTCGAACTCACGCACCGTCAGGTGGACGGGCTCGCCGTCGACCGCGACATCGCGCCGGACCGGATCCACGAAAAGGCGTCCGATCCGCACGGGCTGTTCTCCGTCGTCCGAGCCCTGCTCTCCCGTCAGCGCCACGCGGCGCAGCGCCGCGCGGATGCGCGCCACGAGCTCCTCCAGGCTGAAGGGTTTCGTCACGTAGTCGTCCGCTCCCACCTCGAGACCGACCACGCGGTCGATCTCGCTCGTACGGGCGGTCAGCATGATCACGTAGAGCAGCGGGTGCTGCGTGCGGATCCGCCGGCACACCTCCAGTCCGTCCATTCCAGGCAGCATGATGTCCAGCAGGACCAGGTCGGGCAGCTGCGAAGCCACCGCCGACAGGGCGGAGGGGCCGTCCGACGCCACGCGCACGGTGTAGCCCGCCTCCCGAATGCGGCCACTCACCAGGTCCGCCAGCTCGCCGTCGTCCTCGACCAGCAGAATGTCCGCCATCGTCCCGTGGATTGATGCTGGCACCGAATATAACGGGCCGGTTTCCACGCGCCCCGGATCGGCTCCGGAAATACGCGTATTCGTGACCAATTTGTGACAACACGGCCGGGGTCCGGGAGGTACACGCTCCCTACCTTCATTGATCATGCGCATACTCTCGGTCATCCTCCTCTGCAGCCTCCTGACGGCCGGCGCGACCGCGCAGACCGCGACGGAACGGCTGGACCGCTGGGCGGCAGGCCAGAAGGCCGCGCTCGCGGGCATCCGGCAGATCACGATGCTGGAGCGCGGGCACCACCTTTACGAGGGAGCGACCGGGGCGCGCCGGCTCGGAATGAACACCCGCTACACGCTGGAGTCCGGCACGGCGCCGCCGCAGCGGGAGGTCGTCGAGGTCACCATCGACGGGCAACCGGTGGAACGGCGGGAGGGAGACCGGCCCAGGCGCCACGAGAACCCGATCCAGGAAAGCATGCAGCGCGCCGTCGACCTCCTGCTCCAGCCGGCCCGGCTGCTGCTGCTGATGAAACCGCCCGACGAGGTCGAGACGATCGATGCCGGGGGCCAGGAGTACGTGAGCATCCGCACGCTCGCCGTCGATCCGGGGCCCGGCGTGGTGCGGGCCGTCTGGTGGCTCGATCCGGCGGACGGCAGACTCGTGCAGGTCCGCGTCTTCGTGGAGAATCCCGAGGGAGGCGCCCTGGACGCGTCCGTCCGCTACGAGCGTATCCAGGGCATCGATCTCCCCGTCCGCCGGCGCGTCGAGGGCTCCTTCCCGTGGCGTCGCAGGATGCGCACGTTCACCATTCTCGTGGACGTCCGCGCCGACATCGAAGAACACCAGATCGTCCGCAACTGACCCGGAACCTCGCCCGGGGCCGGGCTTACGGCGGGACATGACCCGCATGGACGTCCATCGCATCGCCGAGCGACTGACCCGGCCGCTCCCCGGCGTCTCCGCCCAGATCGACATGGCGCCGGTGTATCGCCGCGATCCGGAGATGGCCTCCATCCGGGACAAGACCTGCATGGAAGCCGCCGTGCTGGTCCTCGTGCACGCATCCGAAGGGGGCGAGTCCGTGCTGTTCATCGAACGTCCGGGCCACCTGGCCCACCATGCCGGGCAGATCGCCTTTCCGGGCGGGCGCCGCGAAGGCGACGAGTCGCTCCGGGAAACCGCCCTCCGCGAATCGCACGAAGAGGTGGGGCTGCCGGCGGAGGCCGTCACGGTGCTGGGACCGCTCACTCCGCTCTTCGTCCCGCCGTCCGGGTACTGCGTGCACCCGTTCGTGGGACACGCCGGCGAGCTGCCCTCACTGCTGCCCCAGGAGGGCGAGGTGGCCGACATCTTCTCGATCCCGATCCGTCATCTCGCCGATCCGGCGTGTCGGACCGAGGTACGGCGGCACGTGAAGGGCCGGCCTTTCGTCGTGCCGTGCTTCCAGGTGGAAGGCCGGCAGATCTGGGGCGCGACCGCCATGATGCTCGCCGAGTTCGTGGCGATCGTCCGCGAAACCCACCCGTGACGGACGCTCAGAGTCCGAGTTCCGTGACCGTCGTCTCCACGTAGCGCCGCGCCGTCGCCTCGTCGGGCGCCTCCGCGTACACCCGCAGCACGGGCTCCGTGCCGGACGGACGGATCAGCACCCAACCCTCGTCCGTCCGGTGCTTGAAACCATCCAGCGTCTCGACCGACCGGACGGGACGTCCGGCCACGCGTTCCAGCCCGCCCTCCTTCCGCAACCGGTCGAGGGCGGCTTCCTTCCGTTCCCGGGTCGTGTGGGCGTCCACGCGCCAGTAGGCGTGGGGACCGAACCGGTCGAACAGCTCCTGGACCATCGCCGAGAGCATCTTGCCGCTTTTCGCGAGCATCTCGAGCACCAGCAGGCCGATGAACAGGCCGTCGCGCTCCGGCATGTGACCCTTCACCGCGAGGCCCCCGGATTCCTCGCCGCCGATGAGCACGTCCCCTTCCACGAAGTGCTCGCACACGTACTTGAACCCGACGGGCACCGTGTGGAGCGTGAGCCCGTACGCTTCCACCATGCGATCGAGCATGTCCGAGGTCGACACCGTCTTGACCACGTCTCCGTTCAGTCCCCGCTCCTCGTGCAGGAAACGAAGCAGGAGCGCCAGGAGCCGGTGGGAGTCCACGAAGCGACCCCGCTCGTCCGTCATGCCGATGCGGTCGGCGTCCCCGTCGTTGGCGATGCCCGCCGCGCAACCCGTCTCGACGACGACCCGAGGGAGGTCCGGGAGGTTCCGCTCGATGGGCTCGGGCGGACACCCACCGAATCCCGGGTTGAACTCGGAGCGCAGCGCCACGACGCGATCGGCACCCAGGAGCCGGGCGAAGAGGCCCTGCCCCGATCCGTACATCGCATCGTGCACGATGCGGATCCCGGCCTTGCGGATCGCCTCCAGGTCCACCCGCGAAGCGACCACGTCCAGGAACTCCCGTCCGTAGTCGTGTACCCCGACGAGCGGCGAACCGTCCGGATCGGGCAGACCGGTGGGAGGGGCATCGGGGATGAGCGCTTCCACGGCAGCGACCTGGTCCGGCGTCGCCGGCCCGCCGAAGCCGGCCTTGATCTTGAACCCGTTCCACTCGGGTGGATTGTGGCTGGCCGTGAGCACGACGCCGGCCCCGCACCCGTTGGCCAGCGTGGCCCAGCTCACCGCGGGCGTGGGAACGAACGACGGGGACAGGATGACTTCGACGCCCTCCGACGCGAACACGCGCGCCGCATGGCGGGCAAACGCCCTGCCCTCGAACCGCGTGTCGTAGCCCACCACGACCCGGGCCGGGGCGCCGGTCTTCCGGAGCCAGCGCGCCGTGGCGAGAGCCACCCGCGCCACGTTGTCGAACGTGTAGGTGTCGCCCACCACCGCACGCCAGCCGTCGGTGCCGAACCGGATCGCCTTCGATGCCATGCGCCTTCCTCTTCTTCGTCCCGCAAGCTACGCCAGGAGCGTCAACCGGTCGCCCCGATAAGCTCCCTCGCGCTCTCGCGCGCCGCATCCGTCACCCGCTCCCCGCTCATGAGGGAAGCCACCTCCTCGGTCCGCTCCGCGTCCGAGAGGCGTCGCACGACGGTCCGTGTGCGACCCTCGGTCACGAGCTTCTCCACCCGGAAATGGGCGTTCGCGAGCGCCGCCACCTGCGGCAGGTGCGTGATGGCCAGGATCTGGTGGTACCCGGCGAGGTCACGAAGCCTCTCGCCCACCTTCTGGGCCATGGCCCCCGAGACCCCGGTGTCGATCTCGTCGAACACCAGGATCGGAAGCCGGTCGCTCTTGGCGAGGATCGACTTGAGAGCCAGCATGACCCGCGACACTTCGCCGCCCGACGCCACGCGCGCGAGCGGCCGGGGCTCCTCCCCGGGGTTGGTCGACAGGTAGAAGGCGATCCGGTCCATCCCGTGCGGAAATGCCCGGACCCGTGTTCCGCCGTCCGCCGCGATCCAGCCCTCGGGATCGTCCTCGCGCTCGAACCGCACGTCGAACCGGCTTCCGGCCATGCCCAGGCCGCCGAGCTCCCGGACGACGGACTCCGTGATGCGGGAGGCCGTCTCCCTCCGCTTGGACGAGAGCCGCTCGGCCGCCTCCGAGAGGTCCGAGCGCGCCGCGACCATCCGGGCGTCGATCCGCCGGAGGGCGCCCTGGAAATCGGCGGCGAGGTCGTACTGGGCCCCGATCTGCGAGCGGTGCTCCAGGACGGCCTCCAGCGAGCCCCCGTACTTCCGCTTCAGCCGGTCCAGCGACCCCAGGCGGTCGCGTATCGCCTCGAGCCGCTCGGGGTTGAACTCGATCCGCGAGTTGTAGTCCTGGAGGAACTTCGCGATCTCACCGATCACGACCTGGGCCGATTCGATCTCCCCGAGCGCATCCCCGAACGCCGAATCGATGCGAGCGAGCTCGCGCATCTCGTTCCGTGCGAGCGTCAACCGGTCGTAGGCGGCGCCGTCCTCCTCGTACAGCTGGTTGAACAGACCGGCGGTCACCTCGTGCAGCCGCTCCGCGTTTTCCAGGATCCGCCGTTCCGCCTCCAGGCGCTCCTCCTCCCCGGGCTCGGGCGCCGTACGGTCGATCTCGTCGATCTGGAACTGCCACAGCTCCCGTCGGCCGGCAAGATCCTGTTCCCGGGTCTCGAGGTCGCGGCGCTCATGGTCCAGCGCGGTCACCGCCTCGTACGCCGCCCGATACGCCTCCACCAGGCTTCCGAGTCCCCCCACCGAGTCCAGCATCACCCGATGGGTCTCGGGGCGCAGGAGCGACTGGTGCTCGTGCTGCCCGTGGAGGTCCACGAGGCTCGACGCCACCTCGCGGAGCACCTGGACGGTCGCCGGCGAGTCGTTTACGAAGGCGCGGCTCTGCGACTCGGTGATCTCGCGCCGCAGGATCAGGCGCGGCATGAGGTCGATGCCGTTCGCTTCCAGGATCGGCCCCGCGAGGTCGGGATCCACGTCCTCGAACACGCCCTCGATGACGGCCTTGC
The DNA here is from genome assembly GCA_024640835.1 of Bacteroidota bacterium. GTDB lineage: Bacteria > Bacteroidota > Rhodothermia > Rhodothermales > UBA10348 > JAHEEH01. Next base: position 645 of record JAHEEH010000139.1, on the reverse strand, counting down.
GGGCATCCGTGCGCAGGGTGTCCGTCGATGCACGCTCTCCCAGGATCATGGTCAGGGCGCCGACCAGGATCGACTTGCCCGCTCCCGTTTCACCCGTCAGGATATTGAGCCCGGGTTCGAACTCGATCTCGAGCTCGTCGATGATGGCGTAGTCCCGGATGGTGAGGGATCGCAGCACCTCGTCAGCCCCCGCACGCGTCCGGATCGTGATTCACGAAGTACCTGCGATAGGATGCCGACGCGGGGTCCATGCACCCGGATAGATTCAGCAGCTCCACCCGGCGGAACTGGACCGGGTGACTCTCGCTCTGGAGCGAGATCGTCCCCCCGTCTAGCCAGGCGCCTTCCAGGGGCCGGTCCTCCCCGGCGCCGTCCACGTTGCCGCCCCCGACGACCGGATTGCGGTATCGAAGCACCTCGCGGCCGTCCACCGCGTGCACGATGAGGAAATCGGCGAGGACCGTGACGGTCGCCGTCACCCACTGGTCGCCGTGGTACGTGTCCGACGTGGACGAAATGCAGTGTCGCGTGTCGAGCACGCCCGCGAATTCCACGTGGGTCCCCGGCGTGCACAGATTCGCGGTCGTCCGATCATCGGTCCCGTTGCCGCCCAGGAGCTGCACCTCGATGGAGACGGGGAAGTCC
>JAHEEH010000138.1 GCA_024640835.1 Bacteroidota bacterium | reverse complement strand
GCCTGGTTCCGTGCCGTGGTCGACCTGATGGAAGGGGAGGAAATCGGCTGGAACTGGTGGACCCACAAGCAGGTCCAGGCGACGGTGACTCCCTGGTCGGCCGAGATCAAGCCCGGATACCGGGCCGTGCTGGACTACTGGGCGGGCAGCGGCGCGAAGCCCTCGACGCAGGCCGCCCGTGACGGCCTCTTCGAGATGGCGCGCGGGCTGGACCTGGATTCCACGCGGTTCGACCCCGACGTGCTGGCGGCCCTCTTCGACCCGTCGTTCGGCGAGGCAGGCCACCCGTACGCCGACCACGTGATCCCGGGCGTCGTGAACGCGGTGGACTACGATTCCGGACTGCCCGGCACCACCTACTCGGACACCGACGTCTGGGCCATCACCGGCGCTGCCGGAGGGGGGAACAGCGGCGGACGGTATCGTAATGACGGCGTCGACATCGAGGCATCGACCGATCCCCAGGGCTATCCGTTCAACGTGGGATGGCTCGAGCCGGGAGAGTGGATGGACTACACGGTCTGGGTCGAGACGTCCGGTACCTACGACGTGGATGTCCGGGTGGCCAGCCAGACCGGGGGAGGTGTGCTGAACGTGGCGGTCGACCTCGTCCCGCTCGGCGTGGTCACCGTGCCGCCGACGGGAGGATGGCAGTCCTGGGTAAGCAGGCCCCTGGACGGCATTCACCTGGACACCGGATATCACCGTCTCCGCCTGGAGGTCGGGAGCCAGGGCAACTTCAACCTGAACCGCCTCACGTTCGACCTGGTTCAGGCCGATGCGGGCTCCGGAAGCTCGGGGCGGCCGGCGCTGTACCCCGTCCCGGTCTCGGACGAGCTGTGGATCCGGCTGCCGGCCGGTGCCTCCGGTCCCGTGCATCTCGTGCTGAGCGACCTGCAGGGCCGGGAGAGCCTGTCGGAGACCTGGGAAGGCGGCGCCGTTCTCAGGATACTGGGCGTGGACGTGGGCTCGCTCGCGGCGGGTATGTACCCGTACCGCCTGCAGGTCGGATCCGACGAATTCCACGGATCGGTGGTCGTGGTGCGTTGACGCCGGGACTCCGCTGCGGGTCGCCGTTGGCGCCGAGCCGGGGGCTGTGACGCCGACCCGTCGCCACGAGGCCGGACGGCCGCCGTGGCTCCGACCCGTCGCCACGAGGCCGGACGGCCGCCGTGCCTCCGACCCGTCGCCCGGGGGCTATCGCACCAGCACCAGGGCCCTTGTCTGCACGTCGCGTCCCGCCTGCATCCGAACCAGGTACACGCCGGTCGCGAGGTCGCGCGCCTCGAACCGGACCTCGTGGGAGCCGGCAGACTGCACGCCCTGAACGAGCACGGCGACCTCCCGGCCGGTCAGGTCGAAGACGGCCAGCCGTACGTCGGTCGCCTCCGGAAGCGCGTAGCCGATGGTGGTCGACGGGTTGAATGGATTCGGGTACGCGGCCGCGAGAATCGCCCGGTCGGGAAGCTCGAACAGGTCCGTGGCCAGCACGGTGCCGTCGGCGCCGCTGCGCGCCGGGGACGCGTTCGGACAGCTCATGTCGAAGGCGGGATCGCCGCTCACGGACCAGTTGCAGGTGCCGTCGAGGGCCTGATGGGGCCCCCACATGCCGGTATTGTCCGGAATCCGCGTCCAGGACTGGCCCTGCACCCACTCGCCCTCGATGGGCACGCCGTATCCGGCCCACTGGGCTCCTTCCATGAGGCCGGCCGGGATGTTCTCGGGATCGCCCCAGATCATGAGGACAAACACGTCGTCCGCATTGCGCAGGCCCAAGAGGTCGTTGGCGTCATCCAGGGCGAGACCGGGCACGGACGTGACCTGGTTTCCGGGTCCGGGATCGAAGTTGGACACGTCGGCGCCGCGTGTGAAGACGACGAGCGCGTGCGTCGGGCCGATGGGATCCAGCCCCGAGAGGAGAGAGGCGTCGGTATCGTCGGCCAGCATCCACCCGTTCACGTCGATAGGCGTGTCGGAGGTGTTCACGAGCTCCACGAACTCGTCCGCGTCGTCCGCCGTGCCATCCGCGTTGAAATCGATGCCCGGCCAGGCCGCAATCTCGTTGATGGTGACGCCCGTGGGGTGCTCCGTTTCCCCGTCGTCTCGCAGGTAGGCGAGGATGCCGTCGGAGAAGATCTGTCCCTGGTTGCATTCGCCAAAGGACGATGACTGACCGACGACCCACGAGAAGCCCGCATAGTCGACGGCCGTGCCCACGAGCTGCAGAGACGTTCCACTGTCTGCCCCGGACTGTGCGACCCCGATGTCGGTGCTCATGAGTCCGTCGGCCGGTCCTCCGACGGCCACGAACGTGCCCTCGTAGCTGAGGTACTGCACGACCTCCCCGAACGAATTCGCGAGTGCGATGCCGTCGGGCGACCCGTTCTGGATTCCGTTCGGCGGATACTCAACGACCGTCACGCCGAACTTCGGACAGGTCTCTTCGAGCACGACGGCGTCGAGGACGGTCGTTCCGTAGGAGGAGCCGTTGCTGCCGTTGTAGAGCACGATGCTCCAACCCGTCAGATCGGTGCCCGCGGGGCCCGCGATCTCTATGGCCTCGCCCGCGTCGGTTCCGGCGTTGTCGTAGTGGATTTCGTTGATGAACACGGGCTGTGCCGCGGAAACCAGGGGGAGACCCAGCGTGAGAGCGAAAAGCAGGCGTTTCATATCGAATTGGCCGGATAGAGGGCATTCGGCCCCAATGTCGGAACGGGCCACCGGAATAGCACGAATCGGCCATCGGGCAATACCGCGGGGCGTCACTCCGTTATGCCTGCAGCCCGGCAGCACCCGCCGGCCCCCCCGAAACCGATTGCATGGAGGTCCGAGATGACGCACTACACCCGCTCCAGCCTCGCCGGCCTGCTGGCCGCCTTCCTCTTCATCGGATGCGCCGACCGGGCCATCACGCGCCCCGAGACGGAGGAGAAGGACGCCGTCTCGGCGCAGAACCCGGTGAGTCCGACCCTGGCGGGCCGCCAGGAACAGCTCGCCGATGCCAACGCCTCCGTCGGAGCCGTGCTGTCCCGCATGGCCGCCGAGGCGGGCGCCGCGCGGTACAGGACTGCGGACTGGAACACGGAGGACTACGCGCACATCTCGGAGAACGGCTTCCGGTACGCGCTCGACCATCCGCTCTCGACGTTCTCGATCGACGTGGATGCCGCCTCGTACAGCAACATGCGACGGTTCATCCGCGACGGCCAGGTCCCGCCCGTCGATGCCGTGCGCATCGAGGAGCTCATCAACTACTTCTCGTACGACTATCCACAGCCGGATGGCGAGGTGCCGTTTTCGGTCATCACCGAAACCGGGCGCGCTCCCTGGAATCCGGCGCATTACCTGGTGCACGTGGGTCTCCAGGGCGAGAGAATCGACCTCGTCGGCCGTCCGGCGACCAACCTCGTGTTCCTGCTCGACGTGTCGGGCTCCATGGACTCGCCCGACAAGCTGCCTCTCCTGAAGAAGGCCTTCCGGATGCTGGTCGACCAGCTCTCGGAGAACGACCATGTCGCCATCGCGGTCTACGCCGGGGCGGCCGGTCTCGTGCTTCCTCCGACGCCCGGCGACCACAGGGAGGAGATTCTCGGGGCCCTGGACCGTCTCCAGGCCGGCGGTTCGACGGCAGGCGCGGCGGGCATCCAGCTGGCGTACGCCGCCGCGCAGGAGTACTTCGTCCCGGGTGGCATCAACCGCGTCATCCTGGCGACCGACGGTGACTTCAACATCGGCGTGTCGAGCGACTCCGAGCTCATCCGGCTCATCGAGGACAAGCGTCAGACCGGCGTATTCCTGACCGTTCTCGGGTTCGGCACCGGCAACCTGAAGGACAACAAGATGGAGCAGCTCGCCGACCACGGAAACGGTGCCTACTACTACATCGACTCGGAGCTCGAGGCGCGCAAGGTGCTGGTCTCCGAGCTGGGCGGGACGCTGCAGACCATCGCGAAGGACGTCAAGATCCAGGTCGAGTTCAACCCGGCCGTCGTCCGGGCCTACCGGCTCATCGGGTACGAGAACCGCCTGCTCCAGAACGAGGACTTCAACGACGACACCAAGGATGCCGGAGAGCTCGGCGCGGGGCACACCGTGACCGCCCTGTACGAGGTCATCCCCGTCGGCGCGATCACCGACACGCTGCCGCCCGAGATCGACGATCTCCGGTACCAGGACGGGCGCTTCACCGCGGCCGCCGGTTCGGACGAACTCATGTTCGTGAAGCTCCGTTACAAGGAGCCCTCGGCCGATACGAGCCAGCTGATCGAGACCGTCGTGCACAAGCCCGCGTCGACGGACGTCGTGAGTGCCGACTTCGCCTTCTCCGCGGCGGTCGCCGAGTTCGGGATGCTCGTCCGCGGCTCGGAGCACCGGGGAGCGGCCTCGCTCGACCAGGTGCTGGAGCTCGCGCACGCGGGTCGCGGCCGGGACGCCCAGGGCTACCGGGCCGACTTCATCCAGCTGGTGGGTGAGTACGGACGACTGGTCGACGGATCGAAGGAGGAGACCGCGTCACGCTAGTCCGGGAGAATCGGATCCAGCGGATCGATGAAATGTCTGAGCCTCAGCGCACCGTCGAGCCGGGAGACCGGTGCTTCCTGGGTCAGGGTCCGGAGGCCGTGCCGCCCATAATGATCTATGATCAGTCGGTCCACGACCTGGTCGGTAGGGGCGTGGAGCAGTGACGTCACCCTCAGACCTCCCATCGCAGCCACGACGCCGCTCGTCAGGACGGACCGTATGGCCTCGCGCGCATCCCGATCTTCGACGCCGTAGTGGTGTCTCAGCACGAGGTACGTTTCGCCGATCACGTGATTCGACGCGACGACCGAAGCGTCCGTTTCGAGCACCAGGCTTATCAGGCGATCGGTGACCGCTCGATACGACGTGAAAGGGCGGGCCGTGACGAGACGGAGCAGTATGGAAGCGTCAATCCCGAATCGGGCCTTCATGGCCTTCCCTCCGATAGGCTCCAAGATTGAAAGCGCCGCAGTCGCGCGGAATCCTGTCCTTCAGCGGGGCCAGCTTGGAGAGGTCGAGTGTCCTGGGCTTCAACACGTATCCATCCTCGCTTGCGATGAGCATGACACGATCGCCCGGCACGAGGTCGAGTTCATCCAGAACATGCTGCGGAAAGGTCACCTGCCGCTTGCTGGTGATTTTCAGAACCATCACGGATCTGCGCGATACCTGGCTCAGGTCTATCATCGGGCATGCACGAGGATGAGAAGATGCACTACGTGAAGAGGCCTGCTGCCGCTCGCGCGTAACGAAAGGCCACCGAAGAATCGTGCGTGGTACTCTCGCGACGCTCGAGGTCGGAGGTGAGACGTGCTGGTAGTCTTCTTGCGTGCCTACGCGAATTCCTTACCCGGGCAGGGTAGCGAGTAAGGAGGCGCCTTACCGACGGAGTGCCTACAGTAAGGAATCCGACGAGGGGGTCCGCACGCTGTCAGCCGCCATGCTCCCGTCAGGCGAACGTCAATCCTGCGGCTCGGCCACCGCCGGCCCCGGTCACCCAGCACCGGTCGCGCCCGCGGCACGCCGGCGGGCCTGGTCACGCCACGCCGATCCGGAACGCGAGCGGGATCGCCATCAGTCCCACGGCCACGAAGAAAAGGAAGTGCGGGTTGAAGCCACTGAATCCGAACGCCCAGGCGCCGAACACCAGGAATGTGCATCCGGCGAATGCGATGACCGGCCGGGAAAAGGGGCGTTCGCGGAGGGCCCGGGTGGATTCCACCAGCGTGACGAGCCCCAGCCCCGCCATCGCGAACGAGCCCCAGATCCACCCGATGTACGATCCGTGGATCACGCTGAAGGGCACCCTGGCCGTCTGGAATGCGACCTGGAAGGGGAGGAATCCCGTCAGGCCGTGAGCCCCTGCCCCGGCGAGCATGAACAGACCGGCGGCGATGCCGAGATAGGCACGGATCTTCATCGGGCGTTCCGGAAGTGCATCCGCAC
>JAHEEH010000137.1 GCA_024640835.1 Bacteroidota bacterium | reverse complement strand
CATCCTCGTGTAGATCCCCGCCCCGTACGACAGGAAGAGTCGCGAAAGGGGCCAGTTGATGACCCGCACTCCGTCCAGGTACCGCGACCCGACTGCGAGGTCCGCCTTGCCGGAAGCCACTGCCCGGATGAGGGCCGGGAGATCGGACGGCTGGTGGGAAAGGTCGGCATCCATTTCGCAGAACAGTTCGAATTCCCGGTCCAGGGCGCGGCGGAAGCCCGCGAGGTAGGCGGTACCGAGCCCCAGCTTTCCGGGCCTCTGCAGCAGGTCCACGCGCCCGGGAAACCGACCGGCCGCATCGCGCACCAGGTCGGGCGTGCCGTCCGACGACGCGTCGTCCACCACGAGCACGGATAGGGCGGGGTCGATCGCCAGCACCTGGGCGAGCGCGGAGGCGATGTTGGCCGCCTCGTTGTAGGTGGGAATGATGACGACGGTGTTCGGGAGCGCCACGGTAGCACGTGCAGTCGGAAAGCGGTGCAAAGGTACGTCGGGCGCGGGGTTCCCGTGGCGGCCGGGATGCCGGACCGGAAACGCTTCCGGTGTAAAGATGCGGTCAAACTAGGCAAACACCGTCAATTCGGCGTATTTTATAAAGCTATCGCCCCCTGTCGGCTTGTGCGGACTCGACGCACGGCCCGGCCCGACAGAACCAGAACTCACCCCCGGACACATCATGGCGAGCCCGACGAAGAGCAAGCGGTCCACCAGGCGCCCCACCGACCCGAACCCGGGTCAGGATGTTGCGGGAATCGTGCCTGAGGACTTCCCCGAAGAGCCGATCCGGCTCGACATGACCTTCAATGTCTATGCCGCGGGGCGCTTCGGTCACGAGGAGCTCGGCCTCGCGTCCGACGACGTCCTGTCCATGTACCGCAACATGCTGCTGCAGCGCCGCTTCGAGGAGCGGGCGGCGCAGATGTACGGCAAGCAGAAGATCGCCGGATTTCTGCACCTGTACATCGGGCAGGAGGCCATCTCGACCGGTACCGCCACGGCGCTCACGCTCGGAAAGGACTCCGTGATCACGGCGTATCGCGACCATGGTCTGGGTCTCGCCCTGGGCATGTCGGCCAATGAGTGCATGGCGGAGATGTTCGGACGCATCGGCGGCTGCTCGAGGGGCAAGGGCGGCTCGATGCACTTCTTCTCGAGGGAGAAGCGACTGTTCGGTGGGCACGGCATAGTGGGTGCCCACGTCCCGCTGGCCGTGGGCATCGCGTTCGCACACAAGTACAAGAAGGACGGCGGTGTCTGCATGGGCTTCTATGGTGACGGCGCCGCGGGGCAGGGAGCGGTTCACGAGGCCTCCAACCTCGCGGCCCTGTACGAGCTGCCCGCCATCCTCGTCGTCGAGAACAACCAGTACGCGATGGGGACGTCGGTGCATCGCGCGTTCGCCGAGACGGAGTTCACGAAGCATGCGGTGGGCTACGACATGCCCGCCTCGCTCGTCAACGGAATGGACGTGTTCGCGGTCACCAAGGCCGTGCAGGATCACGCCGCGATGGCCCGCAGCGGCCAGCCGTCTATCCTCGAGATGAGGACGTACCGGTACCGCGGTCACTCCATGTCCGATCCCCAGAAGTACCGGACCAAGGAGGAACTGGATCGCAAGAAGGACCAGGACCCGATCATCCGGATGAAGGCCTACATCATGGAGCACAAGCTCGCGGACGACGCCCGGCTCGACGCGATCGATGACGACGTGAAGGCCGAGGTCAAGGCCTCCGTCGACTTCGCCGAGAAGAGCCCGTTCCCGGATCTCGAGACGATCTACGAGAACATATACGAAGAGGACGACTACCCGTACCTCGCCTGAGCAGGCACGGCCCCTTCCGCATCGATATTCAACCAGAGTCTTTTCCGATGGCCCAACTGCAGTTCCGCGAGGCGATCCGCGCCGCAATGGTCGAGGAGATGGAGCGCGACGAGCGCATCTTCCTCATCGGCGAGGAAGTGGCCGAGTACAACGGCGCCTACAAGGTGAGCGAGGGCATGCTCGACCGGTTCGGCCCGGGGCGCGTGATCGATACGCCCATCTCGGAGAACGGCTTCTCCGGGCTCGGCATCGGCGCGGCCATGAACGGCCTTCGTCCGATCGTCGAGTTCATGACGTTCAACTTCTCGTTCGTGGCGATCGACCAGATCATCAACAACGCGGCCAAGATCCGGTACATGTCGGGAGGGCAGTTCCCGATTCCGATCGTGTTCCGGGGCCCCAACGGAGCGGCGGGTCAGCTCGCCGCCACGCACAACACCTCCACGGAGTCGATCTACGCGACGATTCCGGGCCTGAAGGTGGTGGCGCCGTCGAATCCTGACGACGCGAAGGGTCTCCTGAAGGCAGCCATCCGGGACGACAACCCGGTGCTGTTCCTGGAGAGCGAGGTCATGTACGGAATGAAGGGCGAGGTTTCCGACGACGAGGACTACGTGATTCCCCTCGGCAAGGCGCGCGTGGCCCGTGAAGGGACCGACGTGACGATCGTCGCGCATTCCAAGAGTTACTGGATTGCCCTTCGGGTCGCCGACCGGCTGGCCGAGGAGGGCATCAGCGCCGAGGTCATCGACCCGCGCACCATCCGACCCCTCGACATCGACACCATCGTCGGATCCATCCGGAAGACGAACCGGTGCGTGATCATCGACGAGTCGAACCCGTACGCCAGCATTTCGTCCGAGATCGCGTTCCAGATCCAGGATCGAGCGTTCGACTGGCTGGACGCCCCGGTGGCCCGCGTGACCGCCAAGGACGTTCCGGCTCCGTACGCCAAGAACCTGATCGACTACTACATGCCGCAGGAGGACGACGCGTACCGCGCGTGCAAGCGCGTGCTCTACGCGGACTGAGCCTCCCGAACGCACCCCATTCCCGAGAGCGACTCGCCATGGCCATCCCCGTCGAAATGCCCAAGATGAGTGACACCATGACCGAAGGGGTCCTGGTGAGCTGGATGGCCGAGGAAGGCCAGAAGGTGACCGCGGGCGACGTCATCGCCCAGGTGGAAACCGACAAGGCCACCATGGACCTCGAGGTCTACGACGATGGCGTGCTGCTCAAGCGAGTGATCGGAGAGGGCGATTCCGTACCGATCGGGGGACTCATCGCCGTGCTCGGCAGGCAGGGCGAGGATGTTTCGGCGATCCTGGCCCGGTATTCCGGAGGGCGCGCGGCGCCCGCCGTTCCGGCGGAGCCCGAGACCGAAGCGGTCGACGAGCCCGGGGCGGACGTGAAGGCGGGCATCCCGGCCCGGCAGGACGGCAGGGTGAAGGCGTCACCACTGGCCCGGCGCCTCGCCGGGGAGCACGGGATCGAGATCGCGTCCGTCGAGGGCAGTGGTCCGGAGGGTCGGATCGTGAAGCGGGACGTGGAGGCGGCGGTGGCCGCGCCGAGGCCGGCGGTGCCTGCCGTCGCGGAGCCGATCCCTGCTCCGGCTCCGATGCCGGCCGCGATGCCGGAAGGGGGGTACGAAGCGATCCGCATCAGCCAGATGCGCAAGACCATCGCCCGCCGCCTGGTCGAGAGCAAGTTCTCGGCGCCCCATTTCTACCTGACGCTGGACGTCGACATGTCCCGGTCCATCGCGGCGCGCGAAATCCTGAACGCGCGGTCCGAGGCGCAGGGGGGACCCAAGATCTCGTTCAACGACCTCGTGACGAAGGCCTGCGCGGTGGCCCTGCGCCGGCATCCCGCCGTCAACTCGTCCTGGATGGAGCAGGAAGGAGAAATCCGCCGTCATGCCGACGTGCACGTCGCCGTCGCCGTGGCCGTGGACGAGGGACTGATCACCCCGGTCATCCGGCATGCCGATCGCAAGGGCCTGGCCGAGATCGCGACGGAGACGCGGGCGCTCGCCGAGAGGGCGCGGGCGAAGGACCTTCAGCCGGAGGATTACCTGGGCTCGACCTTTTCCACGAGCAACCTGGGCATGTTCGGGATCGAGGAGTTCACGGCGATCATCAATCCACCGAACGCCTGCATCCTGGCCATCGGCGCCATTCGGGACGTTCCGGTGGTCGAGGGCGGAGCCGTCGTCCCGGGCAGGCGTATGAAGATCACGCTCTCGTGTGATCACCGCGTCGTCGATGGGGCTACCGGGGCCCAGTTCCTGTCGACGGTCAAGGCGCTGCTCGAAGAGCCGGTAGGCATGCTCCTTTGAACGGTCATTCGGGATGAAGCCCGGGTCCGTACGCATCGCGCACGTTTCCGACGTGCATTTCGGCAAGATCGCCGCGCCGGACGTCGTGGACGCCCTGGTGGCGGACGTGCATGCATCGGGAGCCGATCTCGTGGCGGTGAGCGGCGACCTGACGCAGAGGGCGCTGCCCCGGCAGTACGCGGCGGCACGGGATTTCCTGGCCCGCTTCGAGGCTCCCGTGATCGTCGTTCCGGGAAACCATGACGTCTACGCCTGGTGGCGGCCGGCCGGACGGCTGCTGAACCCGCTCAGGCGGTATCGGCAGTACGTCACGGAAGATCTCACGCCCTCGGTACGCCTGGAGGGCCTTTCGGTCTTCGGGTTGAACTCCGCCACGGGATGGACCGTGAAGGGAGGGCATGTCCGACCGGCCGACCGGCTGCGGATGACCGAGTTCTTCAAGGCGGCTCCGGAGGATGATTTCCGGATCCTGGTGGTGCATCACCATCTGACGCGCGTGCGCGCCCTCGGCCCGCACGACGTGGCCCGGAACGCCGAGGATACGCTGGATGCCGCCGTGGCGTGCGGCGTCGACCTGGTCCTGTGCGGTCACCTGCACATCTCGCACATCGAGCCCATCGAGATCGTACCTGCCGATCACCGGCTGGTCATCGCGAGTGCGGGCACGGCGACGAGCAGTCGGGGGAGGCGCCAGCACAGGAAGTCCAATTTCTACAACGTGGTGACCGTCGAGGCGGAATCGTTCCGGGTCGAGGAACGGCTCTTCGATCCGGACGCGGGCAGCTTCCGTGCAGAGATGGAGACGTCCTTTTCCCGGGGTGCGGCGTCGGCCACGGTGTGAAAGGAACCCGGGGCGGCTCGCCGGGTGTCCAAATGTATGGGATCCCTTCATTTGGGCTACACAATCCGTATCTTGTCCAACGAATCCGGCGATACGGCATGAAGAGAGTCTGCTACGCACTTTTTCTGCTGATCCTGTCCGCTCCGGTATTGTTCACCGCGGGGGCGCAGTCCGTGGATCGGCCGGACACGAACCGGGCGCCCGTAGCGGCGGAGACCGCGAGGGCGCTTCTCGAGGATGCGCGGGCGACGATCTCGTTGCCGGCGACGGATCCGGACGGAGACCGGATCACCGTGGAGATCGTGACGCCGCCGCGGCATGGCACCGTCATGGTCAGCGGATCGCTCGCCACCTACGTTCCGCACCGTGACTATTCCGGCACGGACCGGTTCACCTACCGGGCCGTGGATGGCAAGGCGGCGTCGGCGCCGGCCACGGTTCGCATTTCCGTGACCCCGGTGGACGATCCGCCCAGGATACTCGCCGAGCCGCGTGCGGCCCGCGTTCGCGAGGGTGAGGACTTCGTGTTCCGGTATTCGGCCGTGGATGTGGAGGGCGAGTCCGTCTCGTATCGCTTGATTGACGGCCCCGAGGGCGCGTCGGTGAGCCGCACCACGGGCGAGCTGCGCTGGACGCCCAACTACAGCCAGGCGGGAACGTACTCCCTCAAGGTGTCCGCGTCCGACGGAAAGTTGATTTCGGTGTCGGAGACGACCCTCACGGTGCTGAATACGGAGGTTTATGCCGGTACGCTGAGTCCGATTCATCTCACCGTGCCGGTCGGGACGCAGGCCACGGGAGACGTCGCCGTCACCTACGACGACGTCGCCGGCACGCTGACCATCGATGCGACTTTTTCGGGCCTCTCGTCCGATCGGTCGTCGGCAGGGGCCTACCTGGGTCCGTTCGGTGAGGACCGGGACCAGCTGGTTCCGCTGGTCCTGGTGGATGATGCTTCGAACCCGGGCCCGTCGAACGGC